>JBAVKY010000086.1:0-4051 GCA_049688555.1 Propionicimonas sp. | reverse complement strand
TTCTTCCTCGACGTCGGGAAGGATGGGCAGCGCACCGTCCACGCCCGTGCCGACGATCAGCTGACGCCCGCCCCACGGGATGTCTTCCGCCAATGACAAGGGAGTATGCCCAAAGCCGCCGCGGAATGGCTTGGACGCCGCTTTGTTTCGCTTACGCAACTCGCCGCGGTCGATCACCACGTCGTGGGGGTATTCCGTGCCGTCGACCTCGATGCTGCCGAATCCGAGCAGTCGCGTCTTCATCGTGTGTCCTCCCGACGATTGGACGATACTCCCCTCACCCGCCGATAGCGGCGCTTGCGATCTCCGGTACAAGATCGTTGCAGGATCCGCTGCGAGATCATTGCAGAATCCGGCCGACCGCTTGGCCAATGACCCCGAGTTCTTGGGTCAGGTGTTCGAGGCGATGGCGGTCCGTGACATCCGTGCCCTCGCGTGTGGTGGCGAGCGCCCTTGGCCACTACCTCTTCGAAGCCCTTCATCCCTACCACGACGGCAATGGACGCCTGGGCCGGCTGCTGATCGTCGTACAACTCCATAGCTGCGGTGTCTTGTCAGAGCCGACGCTGTCGGTGTCACCATGGTTCGAAGCCCGGCGCGCCAACTGGTGGACTTCGCCATCGGTCGGCCAGCATTCACCGTCCGTGAGGCCGCCGGCGATCTGGCGCTTTCCTACGGTCGGACGAACCGCCTGATCGACTCCCTGGTGGCGCTCGGCGTGCTCGCTTCCTGGGGACCCCAGGAATACAACCGCCGCTTTGCCGCACCGAGAGTCCTCGAGATCCTCCTGGGGTCAAGCGCCTCCTGACGGCGCAGCGTGACCGTCCGCTCGCACCAACCGGTAGCTGCCGGCGAACACCCGCTCGGGCACCAGCCACTCGTTGCCGCTGGCATCGCGAACGACCCAGTCGCCAGTCCTGGCCCATTGGCCGCCTTCGAGGCTGGCGACCGCCTCCCCCGGAGTCGCCCGGCGCGCGGCGACCCGTCCGACCCGGCGCCAACGGTCCGCCTCGAGGTGGGAATGGGTGGCGCCGAACAGGCTGCCCGCGACCGTGCGCTCGCCCCCCGTCGGGTCGACCACCAGCCAGTCCCCCGGTTCGCCCCGCATCCGCGCGCCGGCAGCGGTGGTCCAGTGACGAGCGGCGCGCAGCTGGGTCGCGCGCACTTGACCCACCCGTTCGTAGGTCGCCCAGGTGGCCTGTTCGGCCCGAACCGAGCGGTAACCGAGCGCCCGGAGTTGGCTCAGCGTGTCGATCACGCCGGCCTCGGTCTTGCGCCTCGCCTCCGCGGGGAGGTCCGCCCAGGCCACCAGGTTGGGGTGGGTCCGGGCCTTGTCGTTTCGCTCCCCCAGGCGCCAGCCGGCAGCCCGGTAATGGGCAGCCCAAGAGGCGTGCTCGAGTTCCGCCAGGCGGCTCAACTCATCCTCGTCCAGCTCGAAGAAGAGCCGGCCGCTGATAATCCTGGTGCCCTCGTCATCGGCGTCGCTCGGGGGCGTCGCCAGGCTCGGTTCCGGCGTGGTGGGACGCCACGACCGACCGACCTCGCGGATCGACCGCAGCGCCGTCTGTACTTGACGTCGGTTCGACTCGCGGTAGAACTCCGGCAGTTCCTCCCAGCTGAAGCCAGCCAGCGGGGTGTCGGGGAAGCGCCTCCGGTATCGCTCGTGGACTGCGCGGGCGGCCCGTTCCCAGCCATCCTGGGCCTTCCCGCCGCGTCCGGCGAGGGCGTAGCCGAAGCCATACAGCGATCCCAGCGCAGGCTCCTCGGCGATGCCGGTGAGACTCGGGTCGGGTTCCAAGATTAGGCAGTCGGGATGCCGCAGCGCCACGCGCGTCCCGATCCGAGCGGCGTCGCTGGTGATCACGACGGCGATTGACGCCTCGCCCTGCGTCCGCTCGTCCAACAGCTCCAACAGCGGCTCGGCGGTCGGTGCGGCAGTGATCGTCCGGACGGCGACCGGGTCGCTGGCGAAGCGACTCTGCCGCAGCAGATGGTCGGCCAGCAGGGCGTCCGCGTCGGGATCGATCAACGTGACCGTGGCGAACGCGGCTTCGCCCACGAACTCCGACTCCCTGCCTCGCTGCGAGAACTCGGTCAGCAACGCCAGCGTGAGCGGAGCATTGCCCACCAGGACCAGCTCGCTCAACGCCGGACGCAGCTCGGCAATGCGTTCGAGAATCGCGTCCGCCGTCTCTTCGTAAAGCCCGATCGCGTCCACGGCCAACTGCGGGTCGCCGATGAAGCCGCGACGCCACTCTTCGGCATGCCAGGGATCGTCCACCCGAACCACCACCGTCAGCTGCGGCGCGGACAGGTTGGCACCGGGCCCTCCGGCGGCCGCTCCGGACAGAATCTCGCGCAGGGCGTGTGCCCGCGCACGATTCCGTCCCTCGTCGGCCGATAGCAGATAGACCCGGCGGATCTTGGCGCCGATGCCTTCGAGCAGGGCGCCTGGTCGGTCCAGATCGGAAGTCAGCACGATGGCCCCCAGCGCCCGGGCCGTCCGGACCGATTCCCGGTCGGGATCGCTGGTGAAGATCACCGTCCGGTCCCCCGGCGATTGGTCGTTGACAATTCCGCCCACCAACCCGATGGCGTCATCGTCCAGTCCCACGATCACGACCAGCCTGCGGGCCAGCCGCAGCGACAGCCGATCCAGCTGACCCCGCGACACCGTGAGCAGGACGGAAAGGAAGCCGGCCGCCGTCGCCGACAGCGCGGCCATACGGGCCACGTGCAGGCCCAACGGAACCACTCCCCCACAGCCGCCGCTCGCGAATGGGTTCTCGAAACCACCGACGAAGAGCACCAGGACGGAGATCACGGCCTGCCAGAACCAGGGGCCGTCGGCATCACATGGAAGGTAGGCGGCCAGCCCCAGCGGGATGGCGGAGGCTGCCCCGAAGGTGCCTGCCAGCAGGGCGGTCCGGCCCGCGTCCACGCCATGGCTGGTGACATAACTGGCGAACGTGGCGGCTGCCACGCCGAAGACCACCGTCATCGCCCACGAAGATCGGGGGTCGACCAACCAGGCCAGCCAGGCTGGGGCTGAAACGGCCAGTTGAGGGACGGCCGCCGCGGCCATCAGCCAGCCGATGAGGGCCAGGTACACCCCGCCGACCAGGTAGGTGAGGCGGCGTGCCAGCCGTGGTTCCACTCTGCTGCGCCGCATCATCGGCCGATCAGCAGGTCAGCCGGCCGGCTGGGACGCGAACCAGTCGGTGTACTTGGCGGGATAGTCGGTCATCACCACATCCGGCTTGATGTCGCGGGCAGTGGCCCACTGGCGCGGATCGTTGAGCAGCCAGACGACGACCTTCAGCCCCGCGGCCCGCAGTTGGGCGACGTAGCTCTTCGTGGCCACACCCTGTTCGACCGCCACCCCCCAGAGCTTGTCGCGACTGAGCGCTGACACCGACACGGGCTGGCCGGAGACGAACAGCATCGTCGGAACGCTCTTGTCGATGGCCCGAATCTTGGCAAGCCGCTCACGGTTGCCCGAGGTCACCACGGCTCGTTCACGCAGCCCGTTGGCGATCAGCACGTCGACGAAGTCCCGGGCCTGACCGTTACTCTGGTCGGCCTTCACCTCGACGAACACCCACGCCGTGGGCGAGGAGGCCGCGATGGCCTCCATGGCATCGGCGTAGGTCGGGATCGGGTAGCTGCGCTTGTCGGCGGCGGTGGGCTTGGACCGGCAGGTGGCCCTGAGCACCTTCCAGCTGGTCTTCGACACGGCGAGCTCGCGACCGCCGCAGTCGAGCCCCTTCGTGGCCTGTTCGTCGTGGACGAGCACGGCGACGCCGTCGGAGGTGTAGCGGACGTCGGTCTCCACCGAATAGCCGTCACGGGCAGCGGCCTCCATCGCCTGCTGCGTCTCAAGCTGGTGCACCTCCTGACCGCCGCGATGGGCCATCACCGCCAGCGGGCCGCCCTTTGGCGGGCTCGGCGGCTTCGACGCCGACGCGCTGGGGATGGGCGACGACGTGACGGGCGGGGCGGTCACCGCCCGCGTGGCCGCCGGCGTCGCAGCCGGTGTCGAGGTCTGGCC
>JBAVKY010000085.1:0-9634 GCA_049688555.1 Propionicimonas sp. | reverse complement strand
CAACTGGCTCATTTGGAGGGTCTCGTAGACCACGCCTTGGCCTGCGAAGGCCGCGTCCCCGTGCAGCAGGATCGGCAGAATCGGGAAGATCCCCTTGCGTCCAGCCTGGTCGAGCTTCGCGCGAGCGATGCCTTCGACGACTGGGTTGACCGCCTCAAGGTGGCTGGGGTTGGCTGCCACGGAGGTGCGGAGCGTCTTGCCGGTCATCGCGGTGAACTGGCCTTCGGAACCGAGGTGGTACTTGACGTCGCCGGTGCCTTGGGTGAGCCTCGGGTCGTAGCTGCCGTCGAACTCACGGAAGATCTGGGCGTACGACTTCCCGACGACATTGGCCAGCACGTTGAGGCGGCCGCGGTGGGGCATTCCGATGATGGCCTCGTCGAGATCGGCATTCGCCGCCTGCTCGCAGATTTCGTCCAAGCAGACGATCGTGGATTCGCCGCCCTCCAGGGAGAACCGCTTCTGGCCCACGAACTTGGTTTGCAGGAAGGTCTCGAAGATCTCGGCTTCGTTCAGCTTGTCGAGGATCCGCAGGTGCTCCTCACGCGGCCACGGGACGAAGGGGCGCTCGAACCGTTCCTGGATCCAGGAGCGCTGCTCATTGTCGGCGATGTGCATGTACTCGATGCCCACGGTGCGACAGTACGAACCACGCAGCATGGCGAGAATCTCGCGCATCGTGGCGGTGGTGCCTTCACGCCCTCCGAAGCTCCCGACCGGGAAGCTCCGGTCGAGGTCCCACAGGGTCAGTCCATGGTGTTCGATGGCCAGCTCAGGGTGGGACCGTTGGCGGTATTCCAACGGGTCGATGTCAGCCATGTAGTGGCCGAGGGTGCGGTAGGCATTGATCAACGAGAAGACCCTGGCATTGCGGGGGATCGCCCCGAGGGCCTCGTCGCTCAGGTCGGAGGCCCAGCGGATCGGTGTGTAGGGCACGCGCAGCGCCGCGAAGATCTGGTCGTAGAAGGCGTGCTTGCCGATCAGCAGTTCGTGCATGCGCTTGAGGAACTCGCCCGATTGGGCACCCTGAATGACCCGGTGGTCATAGGTCGAGGTCAAGGTGGTGATTTTCGAGACCCCCAGCTGGTTGATCCTGGACTGGCTGGCTCCCTGGAATTCCGGAGGATAATCGATGGATCCGACCCCGAGGATCATGCCTTGGCCGGACATCAGACGCGGCACCGAGTGGTTCGTGCCGATACCGCCGGGGTTGGTCAGAGTCGCTGTGGTGTTGGCGAAGTCCGCCACCGTGAGTGCGTTCTTGCGAGCCTTCGCCACGACCTGCTCGTAGGCAGCCCAGAACTGGGCGAAGTCGAGAACACCACAGTCTTTGATGCTGGGGACGAGCAGCTGGCGAGTGCCGTCAGGCTTCGCCATGTCGATGGCAAGGCCGAGGTTGATCGCGCCAGGGGTCACTAGGTTCGGCTTGCCGTCGACGATCTCGTAGTGGTTGTTCATCTCGGGCAGTGCCTTCAACGCCTGCACCATCGCGAATCCGATGACATGCGTGAACGAGACCTTGCCGCCGGTGGAGCGGGCCAGGTGGTCGTTGATCATCTGACGTTGATCGATGACGAGTTTCATCGGAATCTGCCGGACCGAGGTGGCCGTGGGGACGGCCAGCGAGGCGTCCATATTCGCGGCGGTGCGCATGGGCGCCCCGCGCAGCGGTGTTTTCGTCGGCTCACTAGCCGTCCGCATCAGCGGTACCTGGATCCGCGGCAGGTCCGCCGAAATGCCGCTCCCCGAGCCAGGCCCCTGGGGTCCGGACACGCGGGTGGTCGACGGTTCGACCTTTCCCACCGGGGTACCTGACTGGGACGCAACGGGCGAGGTTCGCGCAGGTGCCGCCACCACGACGGGTTCAGCGACGACGGGCTCAGCGACGACAGGTCGGGCTGCCAGTGGTGAGGACCCGGTGAGCCCCGAGGCAACGGCCGGTTCAGGGGGTGTCACGGAAATGGGCACTGAGGGTGTCGTGTCACTGCCGCCGAGGCCTTCGAAATACGCCGCCCAGGACTCATCCACCGAGTCCGGATCGGTGAGGTACTGCTGGTGCAGCTCTTCTATGAGCCAATCATTGGCTCCGAAGTCGGTCGCGGGTTCGCCTGGTGTCACGTCATGGGGCGTCAGGGCCACAATCGTCTTCTTCCTTGTGCACGCTGCTTCGTCGGCTTCTCGCATGCTACTCACCCGGTGCGGTCTTTGAACCTTCCAGGGTTCATAACTCGGGATCCCGACGAATTCCCCGTGCGCGGTCGGGTCGTCGTGGGCGAGCAGGCGGCGACCGTCGTGGTCAGCGAGGATTGAAGGCCGGAATCCGCTGGTGAGACGTCCCTGGCCCAACCCCGATCAGGCCGAAGCCAGTGATCGGATGCTGGGCGCCCCCGGCGCGATTCGAACGCGCGCTCCCGCCTCCGGAGGGCGGTGCTCTATCCCCTGAGCTACGGGGGCCCGGCTCAGGCATTGCCCTGAGCCTCGGCCACTGTAGCAAAGTCCGGCTGATCTGTACTGCCGGGCTCCGACGACGGTGCCCATGGCGAGGCTCGGATGGCTGTCGGAGCGCAACCTCTGGCACAGTACCGGCATGACCCACATGCACGTCGCGGGCTCGATCCACGCCGACGCCACATCTCACGCGCCGATGTGGCTGACCCGCCCGGAAGACGTGAATGCCCTGACCGCGAAGTTATGGAGTTCGGGAGTCACTCGGGAGTCGGACGGTGTGATGTCGGTGGCTGGCATTCGCGTCACGGATCTCGCCGACGAGGTCGGCACGCCCGCCTATGTGATTGATGAGGTCGATTTGAGGGAACGCGCCAGAGCCTGGCGCGAAGCGTTCCGCGGTTGGACGGTCTACTACGCCGGCAAGTCGTTCCTGTGCACCACGATCGCCCGCTGGATTGCCGAGGAGGGGCTCAAACTCGATGTCTGCTCACTCGGAGAACTCACCGTCGCCCTGCGAGCCGGGGTCGATCCGGCCACCATCGCCATGCACGGCAACAACAAGAGCCTTCCCGAACTACGCCTCGGCCTGACCGCAGGAGTCGGACGGATCGTCGTCGACTCGGCCAACGAGATCGCGAGACTGGAGCAGCTCTGCGAGGACTTGGATGTCAAGGCCCAGGTGATGGTCCGGGTGACCACGGGCGTCGAGGCGCACACCCACGAGTACATCGCCACGGCCCATGAGGATCAGAAGTTCGGCTTCTCGATCCTCAATGGCCAGGCCTTGGTGGCGCTGGTGCGCTGCTTCCGCAGCCCGCGGTTCAATTTGTTGGGGATCCATTCCCACATCGGATCGCAGATCTTCGACACCAACGGCTTTGAAGTTGCGGCCAAGCGCACCATGCAGCTGTTGGCGCAGTTCAAGGAGGCCACCGGAGTCGAGCTGGGTGAACTCGACCTGGGCGGCGGCTTTGGCATCGCCTATGTCAAGGAGGACGACCCCGCGTCAGCCGAGGAGCTGGCCGTCGGCCTGCGCGAGATCATCGCCCACGAGTGCCGTGCCACCGGATTGACCGAGCCTGCGATCTCGATCGAACCGGGCCGGGCGATTGTGGGGCCAGCAGGCCTGGCGCTCTACCGGGTCGGCACCGTGAAGTCAGTCCAGATCGCTGGCGGCCTGACGCGTCGCTACATCTCGGTGGACGGCGGCATGAGCGACAACATCCGTCCGGCGCTCTACGCAGCGGAGTACTCGGCGGCGCTGGCTTCGCGGGCGTCCCAGACCGAGCCGGTGGTGTCCCGGGTCGTCGGCCTCCATTGCGAGGGTGGCGACATCCTGGTGCGCGATGAATTCCTCCCCGAAGACATCCGGCCCGGCGACCTCCTGGCAGTGCCCGCTTCGGGGGCGTACAGCAGATCGATGGCGAGCAACTACAATCACACTCCGCGGCCCCCGGTCGTCTCCGTGCGGGACGGTCGGATCACGACGATGATCCGCCGCGAGACCCTGGACGATCTGCTGGCCCTTGACGCCGGCGCCGGCGAATGAAGGATGCGATGACGACATCAGCCCCGCTCAAGGTCGCACTGCTCGGCTGCGGCGTGGTCGGCTCTCAGGTGGCCAGGCTGCTGATCACCCACTCCGAGGACTTCCGCGCCCGGGTTGGCCGTCCGCTCGAGCTTGTCGGCATCGCCGTGCGTGACCTGAAGAAACCACGTCCGGGCATCGATCCGGCCCTGTTCACCACCGACGCACGCGCCCTCGTGAGTCGGGGTGACCTTGATGTGGTGATCGAGGTGGTGGGCGGTATCGAGCCTGCCCGCAGTTTGATTCTCGCTGCGATCGCATCAGGTGCCTCCGTGGTGACCGCGAACAAGGCACTGCTGGCAGAGGACGGCGGGACGATCTATGCGGCCGCCGAAGCCGCAGGGGTGGACGTCTACTACGAGGCAGCCGTGGCGGGGGCGATCCCGATCATCCGGCCGCTGCGGGAATCACTGGTCGGGGACGAGGTGACCGCGGTGAAGGGCATCGTCAACGGCACCACGAACTTCATCCTTGACAAGATGCACACCGACGCCGCTGGGTTCGCCGACGTTCTCGCCGAAGCCCAGGCGCTGGGGTTTGCCGAGGCAGACCCCACCGCAGACGTCGAGGGCTTCGATGCCGCCGCCAAGGCTGCGATCCTGGCGTCGTTGGCTTTCCACACCCGCGTCCGGCTCGCGGACGTGGATCGTGAGGGCATCACGGCCATCTCGCCCGAGGACATCGCCGCCGCCCAAGACATGGGGTGCGTGATCAAGCTGCTGGCCAACTGCGCGTTGAGTGCTGATGGCACCATCGCTGTCGGCGTGCACCCGACGATGGTGCCACTGAGCCATCCGCTCGCTGCTATCCCCGGGGCCAACAACGCGGTGGTCATCGAATCGCGGTACGCCGGTCGCCTGATGTTCATGGGACCCGGAGCAGGAGGCTCACCCACGGCGTCGGCCGTCTTGGGCGACCTGGTGACCGCTGCCAGGAATCGGGCTCGCGGTGCCCTGGGACCGGGGGAGTCGATCTACTCGGCGCGCAGTATCACGCCTGCCTCGCAGGTCGCCTCGCGCTACTACGTCTCCCTGGTCGTCCGGGACGAGCCCGGGGTGCTGGCCCAGGTGGCCGCGAGTTTCGCCGCCAACGGCATTTCGTTGAAAGCCGTTCGCCAGGACGGGGACGTCGTCGAATCACGCGCCCATCTGGGCGTGATGACCCACGTGGCGACTCATGCGCAGTTGTTGGCGACGCTGGCTGATCTCGAGGCGATGCCGCACGTCGAAAAGGGCGTGAAGCTGATGAGGGTGGAGGCAGCCTGATGCATCTCGCCTGCCTGGATCTGGAGGGCGTGCTGGTCCCGGAGATTTGGATCAACGTTGCGCAGCGCACGGGTATCGAGGAACTCCGGCTGACCACGCGGGACATGCCCGACTACGGCGAGCTGATGCGCCATCGACTGGCGATCCTGGACGCCAATGGCATCGGCCTGCCCATGATCCAGAAGGTGATTCGTGGCATGGGGCCCTTGCCGGGGGCAGCGGACTTCCTCGACTGGCTACGGCGTCGGGCACAGGTGGTCATCCTGTCCGACACGTTCTATGAGTTCGCCATGCCGTTGATGGCTCAGTTGGGTTACCCCGCGCTGCTGTGCCATCGGCTCGAGGTGGTCGATGACCGCATCGTGGGTTACCGGTTGCGGCAAGAGGATTCGAAACGGGCTGCGGTCAAGGCATTCCACGGCCTGAACTACCGGGTCGTGGCGGCAGGTGATTCCTACAACGACACCGGAATGCTCAGTGAGGCCGAGGTTGGCATCCTGATCAACCCCCCGGACAACGTCGTGGCGGACTTCCCGCAGTTCCCGGTGGCGCATAGTTACGACGAGCTGCGCGATGCCTTCCGATCGGCGTTGAGCGCGTTGGATTGAGCGTCACGCGAGCGGCGGTGCTATCGTTGCAGCGTCGCCATGGTGCGCAACGCTCCACAGATCGGGCGTGACGGGGTCTCCGTCGAAGAGTCGATCCCCAAAACTTGAGGTTCGTCTGCTGGGATCTGGATCAGACACTGTCCCACGCACGTGCACCCACATTCCCTGTGGCTGACGGCCGGGCTCTGGAACATTCCGAAAGGAAATTCGTGACCGACACGATCAATCCGACGTCGGCTTCAACGACACGCAGCGGTGGCCTCGAGAAGATGCTGTTGCCGGATCTGAAGCACCTGGCGTCATCCCTCGGCATCAAGGGGGCCTCCGCGCTGCGCAAGGGCGCGCTGGTCGAGGCCATCCAGAGTGCCCAGAAGGGTCCGTCACTCGCCGTCTCGACGGCTGCTGGCGACGCCCCGCCGGCAAGGCGCAGCCGCCGGGCAGCCCCGGTGGAGGCGTCCCCGCCCGCAACCACTACCGAACCCGCACCTCAGCCCGAACCCACCCAACCGTCCGCCGCGCCCGAGCGGCCGGACGAGGCCGGTGACGACGTCGCCACCCGCCTGGAGGCGTTGCGCGCCGAGGGGGGTGGACGCAACCGTCGACGTCGTGACGGGGGCCAGGCCAACGCTCAGACTGCCACCGAAGTGGTGGAATCCCCGATCGTCATCGCCGAACCCCAGCAGCAGCGCCAGCAGCCAAGGATCGATCGCGACAATGTCGACGACGACTTCGGCCAGGGACGGCGGGGACGCCGTCGCCGCAACCGGGACCGCCAGAACCGCCGGCCGACCAGCACCGGCCGCTCCGTTGGTGTCGGGCTCGAACGGATGGAGGCCGAGCCGGTGGTTTCCGAGGATGACGTCGTGGTCGACATCTCGGGAATCCTGGACGTGCTAGACAACTACGCTTTCGTCCGCACCAGCGGTTACCTGCCTGGATCGAACGACGCCTATGTGTCGCTGGCGATGGTGCGCAAGTACGGCCTACGCAAGGGCGACATCGTGACGGGCGCGATCCGCGCGACGAAGGACGGGGAGCGTCGCGAGAAGTTCAACCCACTCGTGCGCATTGATACGATCAACGCCGACGTCCCGGAGAAGGCGAAGGACCGTCCCGAGTTCGCCAAGCTGACCCCGCTCTACCCCAACGAGCGGTTCAAGCTCGAGACCACCGCGTTGAACATGACCGGCCGGATCATCGATCTGGTTGCTCCGGTCGGTAAGGGCCAGCGTGGCCTGATCGTGTCGCCGCCGAAGGCTGGCAAGACCCTGGTGATGCAGGCCATCGCCAACGCGATCACAGCCAACCATCCCGAGGTTCACCTCATGGTGGTGCTGGTCGACGAGCGACCCGAAGAAGTCACCGACTTCGAGCGGACCGTGACCGGTGAGGTCATCGCGTCCACGTTCGACCGTCCCGCGGACGACCACACCACCATCTCGGAACTGGCCATCGAGCGGGCCAAGCGCCTGGTCGAAATGGGTCGCGACGTGGTCGTGTTGCTGGACGGCATCACGCGACTCGGACGGGCCTACAACCTGGCTGCGCCGGCTTCGGGCCGGATCCTGTCCGGTGGTGTCGATTCTGCGGCACTCTACCCGCCCAAGAAGTTCTTCGGTGCGGCCCGCAACATTGAGAACGGCGGCTCGCTGACCATTCTCGCGACAGCCCTGATCGAGACCGGTTCGAAGATGGACGAGGTGATCTTCGAGGAGTTCAAGGGAACCGGCAACATGGAGCTGCGGCTTCGTCGTGAGCTTGCTGACAAGCGGATCTTCCCTGCCATCGACCCGGTCGCCTCCGGCACCCGTCGCGAAGAGATGCTGTTGGGCCGCGAGGAGTTGGCGATCATCTGGAAGCTACGCCGGGTGTTGTCGTCCCAAGATCCCCAACAGGGCCTTGAGATGTTGCTGAACCGGATGCGCAAGACCACCAGCAACCGCGAATTCCTGATGCTGATCTCCAAGACCACCCCGAATCCGGAGTAGGCCTCAAGCGGTGGCGCCGGACGGGCGTTCGGCACCACCGCCGAGGCCCGGCCGCGGGTTCGGCGACGCCGAGCCCAGAAGTCCTCGAGTCAGTAGGTCCGGTTTGGATAACGCGGCCGACTGAGTCAGAATGGGAGGTCGGTGCCGGTTCACGCGCGGGTCAATCCAGCCCACCAGTCATCAGCGACCCGGCCCTTGACGAGGAGATAATCATGAAGCAAGGGATCCACCCCGACTACAAGGAGACCCAGGTCACCTGTACCTGCGGCAACACCTTCACCACTCGAAGCACCGCGAAGACCGGCCAGATCCACGCCGAGGTGTGTGCGGCCTGCCACCCGTTCTACACCGGCAAGCAGAAGATCCTCGACACCGGCGGCCGCGTTGCTCGCTTCGAGAAGCGTTACGCCAAGAAGACCGGCAAGTAGCTTTCCGCAGCGCCGGGGGACCAGGAGCACTGGTGCCCCGGCGCTGTCGTGCCAGGCAGCACCCCTGACCACCCAGGAGGAGAGATGTTCGAGGCCGCCGACTCACTGCGGGCGGAGTTCGCCGACCTGGAACGGCAGCTCTCCGACCCCTCGATTCATGCCGACCTGGCACGCTCCCGTCGGATCGGCCGGCGTTACGCAGAGCTGACCCCCATCGTCAAAGGCCTCGAAAGCTACGACGCGCTGCAAGCCGATCTGTCGGCCGCGGTTGAACTGGCAGCCGAGGACGAGGGCTTCGCCGCGGAGGCGGTCACCCTCCGGACTGCCCTCGACGAGGTCACTGAGCGCCTGACCAAACTCCTGGCTCCGCGGGACCCCAACGACTCGGCGGACTGCCTGATCGAGATCAAGTCGGGCGAGGGGGGCGAGGAATCCGCCCTGTTCGCCGCTGACCTGTTGCGGATGTACACCCGCTATGCCGAGACCCGGGGCTGGAAAGTCGAGGTCCTGGACTCTCAGGAGACCGACCTGGGTGGCTACAAGAGCGTCACCATCGCCGTCAAGGCCACCTCTCAGGCCGACCTCGATTCGATGCCGTACGGTGTCATGAAGTTCGAGGGCGGCGTACATCGCGTCCAGCGCGTGCCGGTGACCGAATCACAAGGACGCGTCCACACTTCCGCCGCTGGGGTGCTGGTGATGCCGGACGTGGAGGACACCGCGGCGGTCGAGATCAATGATGAGGACCTGAGGATTGACGTCTACCGATCCTCGGGGCCCGGGGGACAGGGTGTGAACACCACCGACTCCGCGGTTCGGATCACTCATCTCCCCACTGGCATCGTCGTGTCCTGCCAGAACGAACGCTCGCAACTGCAGAACAAGGAGCAGGCCCTACGGATGCTGCGGGCACGGCTGGTCGCCAAGGCCGCTGAGGACGCCGCCAGCGCCGCCTCCGCTGCGCGGAAGACCCAGGTGCGGACGGTGGACCGCTCCGAGCGGATCCGCACCTACAACTATCCGGAGAACCGGATCGCCGATCATCGCATCGGTTTCAAGGCCTACAACCTCGATCATGTGTTGGCCGGAGATCTCAGCGCGGTCATCGAAGCGCTGCAGGCCGCGGACCTCGCCGAACGCCTCGGCGCGATCAGCTAACGGGCAACTGGCAGGATGGTGGCATGAGCCAGGTGATCGACGTCCGCATGGACTCCGTCGCGGCCATCAACGCGGCGATGGCCGCCATCGCTGCGGGGGAGTGCATCGTGCTGCCCACCGACACCGTGTACGGGATCGGGGCGAATGCCTT
>JBAVKY010000084.1:0-3838 GCA_049688555.1 Propionicimonas sp. | reverse complement strand
CCCTCCCGCCCGCCAACCGCCGTAGGAGTTCACGCCCGGAAACAGCGCGCAGACAGCACGGTGGATCCGGATGGTGTCGGACCTCAGCCTGCCCTCAACCGCAGAGCCCTGTGCGCACGGCGCCGCGGAGAACCCACTGGGCACGCCGTCCGGCGCGGTGTCAGTGAGCCGTGCCGCCAGCACCCAGCCCGTCGCCTTGTCGGTCTCGACCTTGCGGTAGTCCCCCTCGATCGTCGAGGTGGCCAGCACCTTGCTGCCCGCTGCGATGGACGTCACCACGTCCGACTTCGACGAGGCGGCTTTGCGGAGGTTGAGCGTGGCGGTCGTGTACAGGGGGGTCACGCTCGTGAGGTCGGCGGTCGCCTCCGCGAGCTTGCTCTCGCTCAACTGACGAACCTGAACGGTTCGAACCGCGCTGCGATTCAGGGCGGCCACGTCGCGACCCTGGGGCGAAGAGGTTGGGGCCGGGAGGGCCACCATGGCGTTTGAGGTGGTGAAGGCGATGGTTCCCGCGGTGGCCGTGATCGCCAGGGCGGCGACCCCGATACCGGCCCGCAGGCCGAGCTGGCTTGGTGGACGGCTCGCGACCCGACGTGGTGCGCCGAGCTGGCCTGAGAACGATTGGGTCGAGACAGCAATCGGATCGGCCTCGGCAGGCAGTGCTCCTCGCCGGGGTTGGTACATTGCGGTCCTCACTCTCGTGCCGTCAAGCGACGCGCGACTTTTCTCAGAATACGCTAAGAAATCCTCAGGATGCAACGATCGTGTTCAGGATGTGGATGGTCGCCACTACTCTCCGAGCTGAGAGAACACCGCACTGGGAGGTCGCATGAGATTGTTGTTGGCGGCGATCGCGTGCGCGCTCGCGCTGCTGGTGTCCTTGGCCGGCCCGTTGGGGAGCGCCCCGGCCCTTGCGCAGCCGTTCCCTGCTGCTCCGCTGGCGTCCCCCGATCCAACCCCGGCGAAGACCGCGGCAACCGCGACCCCGAGCCCCTCGGGGACCCCCCGTGGACAGGCCGATCCCGAAGGTGATCGCCTGGTCCAGTTGGCTCTCGTGGTGGGCATCGGGCTGATTGGTACAGTTCTGCTGCTCTTCGTCGTGGGCGCGGTGGTGCGCCGCCGCTACCGCGTCAGCTGAGGAGACCCGGATGGCCGAGCAGGCAATCCCACCCCAGGTACCGCTGCCTCCCCGCAATCCCCGCCTGGCGTGGGGCCTGGTCGTCGTGCTGGCGTTGGCCGTCCTCGTCCTGGCCGGCCTGGTGGCCGTCCGTGACAAGGAGGTTGCCGACCTACGCGCCAAGCTGCCGACTGGCGCAGTTACCCCGAGTACATCAGAGACGTCCCCCACCGGATCGGCGACACCCTCCTCCAACGCTCAGGCCGAGGAGTTGATGCGTTCGCTGCCCCGCCGACAAGAGGGCGACGTACGAGCCTTGGGCAAGGTCGACGCACCCGTGGTACTGATCGCGTGGAGCGATTTCCGCTGCCCCTTCTGCGCCCACTGGGCCACCACCACCTTCCTTGAGCTGCAGCCGTACCTCGATTCCGGGTCGCTGCGCATCGAGTTCCGCGACCTCGTGCTCTTCGGTGAGCAGTCGCGGGCCACCGCTGTGGCCAGCCGTGCGGCCGGGCAGCAGGGGAAGTTCTGGGAGTACAGCCAAGCGGTCTTCGTCGCCGCCCCGACCAGCGGCCATGCGACCATCACCAGGGACGACCTGCTGAACTTCGCGACCGAGTCCGGAGTGCCTGATCTCGAGGCCTTCACCACCGCGCTCGACGACCAGCAGCTGGGCGCAGCGGTCGACGAGGACACCAGCCAAGCGCAGTCGATTGGACTGAGCGGGACGCCCTTCTTCGTGATCAACACCACCGCGATCTCGGGCTCGCAACCACTGGAGGTCTTCACCAAGGCCATTGAGGGCTACGGAGGAAAGAAGGCCTGAGGGCGGTCAGTCACCGAGGCGCCAGGCCTGCGCGACCGCGCGCAGCCCGTCCAGATCGGCGTCCACGACCAGGTCGACCGTCACCAGATCCCCCGGCCAGACCCCCAGCGCCCCCGCCGACAGCCACAGGTCCGCCTGATAGTGCTCGAGGTGGCCCGCGGCCACCACTGGCACCGGGGCCAACAGCTGCGGCAAGCTGCGCGCGTAGGCACTACCGAACGCCTCGCAGGGAATCACCTGGACGGCACCCGCCCCGGCGCGGTATCCCGAGTGGAGTTCGGAAGGCGTCAGTCCGCCCAGGATGATGGGCACCGTGCCCGCGGCCGCCACCAACGCCGCGTCGGACACCGGGGAGGCCAGCATGGCAGCGCCCGCTGCAACCGCTGCGCCCGCTTCTTCGGGCCGGAGCACGTTATGGACGCCGATCCGGGCGCGGCGACCAAATACCGCGAGCAACCCGGCCAGCTCGTCAAGCCGATCCACCGGGAGTGACCAGACCCGGTGATGCTCCTGCCAGAGCACCTCGCAGGCGGCGATCAGGTCGTCCGGGTCGACGGGGGGCAGGGACACCACGACCCGATGCATCCCCAGCTCAAGCTCAGCGCGCGCCATGCTGCCCATCATGCCGGACCCGCTGGCGACCTGACCGAACCAGCCACCACACGAGGCCGGCCACGCCGGTAACCGCGACCGCCACCAGCACCGCCAGGTCAGAGACCGACTCCGCCCAGCCTCGCAGCCGGGCCTCCACCGCTACCTGCTGGCCGACCTGCAGCCACCCCGGCAGCAGTGCCGTACCGTCGCTCAGCAGCAGCACCAGGCCGATCGCGATCATGGCCAGCCCCGACACGAGGTTGAGCACGGTGGTGTGCACCGGCCCCAAAACCACCGCTCTGGGACGAAGCCAGCCCGCTTCGGCCAGCCCGAGACGATCCCAGGCCAACGCGAGGAACAGCAGCGGCATGACCATGCCGAGGGCGTACCAGAAGAACAGCATGCCGGCGTAGATCGGACTGGCAGTGAAGGCGGCGTAAGCCAGCATCGAGCCCAGGATGGGCCCGCTGCAGGTTCCGGCCAGCCCGTAGCTGGCACCCAGCACGAAGACCGCCGCCGGCGACGTGGGTGGCCCGGCGCGGCCGGCCGAGCCGGGCAGCCGCCACGAGACCCCCAGTGCCTGGAGCACACCGAACCCGATCACCAGACTCGCCCCCAGCCCGATCAGCAGGCTGCGATGCGCCACCAGCGCGGCCCCCAGTGCACCGGCGCCGGCGCCCAGTGGTACGAGAGTGGCCAGCAGCCCAAGGAAGAACACGCCGGTGCGCGCCAGCACCGTCCGGCCGCTGCCGAAGACGTAGGCGAAGAAGGCGGGCAGCAGCAGCACGGCACAGGGGCTGAGCAGGGTGAACATCCCGCCCAGGAAGGCGCCAGCGAAACCGATCTCGACCACTGCGTCCTGCCTCGCCCTCCTCGAACCCCTGACGTGCCCCCACGCCCGTCCCGCGACGGCACCTCGCCAGCGACGCGTTCGTTGCCGTCGAGCCTACGGCCCGTGACAGGACGCCGACGGCGTCCTAGGCTTCGATCCAACAAGGAATGGAGGATCCATGCAGCTGCGCAGCGTTGCCATCCCTGCTGATTCGATCATCGCGTTGCGGCATGCCGAACCTGGTGTCGGAGGCGAGGACACCTCCCCCGACCTGGCCTGGTCCGAGGCGCCCGAGGGCACCCGCAGTTACCTGTTGACGTGCTTCGATCCGGACGCCCCCACCGGAAGCGGCTGGTGGCACCTGGTGGTGGCCGACATCCCTGCCGGGGTCACCGAGCTGTCGGAGGGTGAGGACGTGCCGACCGCCGCCCGCTCCTGGCCGAACGACTATGGCTACGCCGGCTGGGGT
>JBAVKY010000083.1:0-1731 GCA_049688555.1 Propionicimonas sp. | reverse complement strand
CGGCCGCGTGCGAGGTCTTGCCGCCGCGCTGGGTGAGGATGCCCTGGGAGGCGATCATGCCGCCGAGGTCGTCGGGGTTGGTCTCCCGCCGGATGAGGATGACCTCCTCGCCGCGCGCGGCCCACTCCACCGCGGTGGCGGAGTCGAACACGGCCCGGCCGACGGCCGCGCCCGGGGACGCAGCCATGCCCTTGGCGACGAGGGTCCGCGGCGCCGCGGCGTCGAACTGCGGGAACATCAGCTGGTTGAGGTCGCTGCCCCGGACGCGCATGAGGGCCTCGTCCTTGGAGATCAGCTGCTCGTCCACGAGCTGGTGCGCGATGCGGAACGCGGCCGCGGACGTCCGCTTGCCCACCCGGGTCTGGAGCATCCACAACTTGCCGCGCTCGATGGTGAACTCGATGTCGCACAGGTCGCGGTAGTGGGTCTCGAGCCGCCGCATGACCTTCATGAGCTCGGAGTGCGAGGCGGCGTCGAGCCGCTCGAGGTCGACCAGCGACATCGTGTTCCGGATGCCGGCCACGACGTCCTCGCCCTGCGCGTTGGCCAGGTAGTCGCCGTACGCGCCGGGCGTGCCGGTCGCGGGGTCGCGGGTGAAGGCGACGCCGGTGCCCGAGGTGGCGCCGAGGTTGCCGTAGACCATCGTGCAGATGTTGACGGCGGTGCCGAGGTCGTTGCTGATGCGCTCGCGGCGCCGGTAGAGGCGGGCGCGGTCGGTGTTCCACGAGTTGAAGACGGCGCGGATCGCCTGGTCCATCTGCTCGCGCGGGTGCTGCGGGAACTCCTCGCCCGTCTCGCGCTTGATGATCGCCTTGTACGTCTCGACGAGGGCGTGCAGGTCGTCGACGTCGAGGTCCAGGTCGTTCGTGACGCCCTTCGCGGTCTTGATCTTGTCGATCTCCGACTCGAAGGTGTGGCCGTCGATGTCGAGCACGGTCTTGCCGAACATCTGGAGCAGGCGGCGGTAGGAGTCCCAGGCGAACCGCTCGTCGCCGGACTCCTCGGCGAGGCCCTTGACGCTCGCGTCGTTCAGGCCGATGTTGAGGACGGTCTCCATCATGCCGGGCATCGAGAACTTGGCCCCGGACCGGACGCTCACCAGGAGCGGGTCGTGCCGGTCGCCCAGGCGCCGGCCCAGGTCGTCCTCGAGGTGGCGCAGGGCCATGGTGACCTGCACGCGCAGCTCGTCGGGCTCGGTGCCCTCGCGCATGTAGGACCGGCAGGCCTCGGTGGTGATCGTGAAACCCGGGGGGACGGGCAGGCCCAGGTTGGTCATCTCGGCAAGGTTCGCGCCCTTGCCGCCGAGCAGGTCGCTCGCCTCGCGCGAGCCCTCGGCAAATGTATAGACGTACTTCACGCCAGTCGACATCAGTGTCTCTCCCAGAGGTTGCAGTGCCCGCGCATCATGGCACCCGACGTCGGGCACCCTACGGGACCAACGCCGGACGGGCGTGCCGCGCACAGGAGCGCCCGCCCACCCCGCAGCGCTCGACCTCGGCGAAGGGGTGGGTGGCGGAGGAGACCGCGAGGTCGGGGGATCCCCACCTGCGCGCGCACGTGGGATGAGTCAACGCGGGGGATTGGGGGCCCGCCGGAGCGCGGGCTACCATCGGGTTCACAGGCATCGACCCGGCCATCACCGGTGAGCCTCCGGAAGAACAGGCCCGACGACGGCGCCCGGCGGGTGCGGTGCGGTCCCCAGTAGAACCGGACGGGTGGGCCCGTCACAGC
>JBAVKY010000082.1:0-9543 GCA_049688555.1 Propionicimonas sp. | reverse complement strand
CCGACGTGGAGTGCGCCCGGAGCGCAGGTCCGGGGCGGGCGCGCCCCACTCGCCCGGGGTGGACCAGCGCGGGCGCCGTTCCTTCCGCCATCTCGTCGGCACTCAAGTGGCTGGCGTTCATGTGCATGTCAGCACCTCCCGGAGGTTCCGGTGCTCCCCCGAGCACCTATATGAACGATTCCTCATGTTTGGCGCATCATAGATGGCATCCGGGACCTATGCGTACACAAGGTGTGCCATTCGACTCAGGCGTGTCGGGCCAAAGGTCCCGCGCGAATCCCCGGGGCAGCGCGTTGGCTCCTCCAAGCATCGGCGGCGCTTGGGTCCCTGCCCCGTCCGAACCGTGCTGGATAATGGGCGCCGTCCCGGGGCGCAGCGCCCCGAACCGCTCCTCGAGGAGGCTCGCATGGCCACGACCGCATTCCTGTTCCCGGGTCAGGGCTCGCAGTACGTGGGAATGGGTGCCGATCTCGTGGCGCAGACCGAGGAGGGCCGTCGGCTCTTTGCCGAGGCCGACGAGGTCCTGGGGTTCCCGCTGTCCCGCATCTGCCTGGATGGCCCCGAGAGCGAGCTGACGCTCACGGCCAACACCCAGCCCGCGCTCCTGCTGGTCTCCTACACCCTCTACCAGCTGCTGGGGTACGCGCCGGACGTCGCCGCCGGGCACAGCCTCGGCGAGTACTCGGCACTTGCCTGCGCGGGAAGCCTCTCGTTCGCCGACGCGCTGCTCACGGTCCACCACCGGGGCCAGTACATGCAGGAGGCCGTTCCAGTCGGACAGGGCGCCATGGCCGCGCTCATCGGCAAGTCGCTGGACGAGGTCAAGCAGGGGCTGGCCGACGTCGACGGCGCGGTCGATGTAGCCAACTGGAACAGCCAGGACCAGATCGTCATCTCCGGCGAGGTCGCCGCCGTCAAGGCGGCGGTGGAGCGCATCGGCGCCAGGAGGTCGGTCCTCCTGCCCGTCTCGGCACCGTTCCATTCCCGGCTCATGGCCCCGGCAGAGGAGCGCCTGACAGCGGACCTGGCGACGACGCCCTTCGCTGACCTCACCTATCCGATCATCAACAACGTAGCCGCCGTCGAGGTCCGGACCGGACAGGCAGCCCGGGATGGCCTCGGGCCGCAGGTGTCGCGACCCGTCCTCTGGATGGAGATCATGCGCCAGCTGCTCGTCGACCGTCAGGTCACCCGATTCGTCGAGGTAGGACCGGGCTCGGTCCTCTCGGGCCTCCTGCGCCGGACGGCCAAGTCCCTGGGCAGGTCCGTGGAGGTCTCGAAGGTGGAGACGCTGGCCGATCTCGGGCGCCTGAGTCTGTGACCAGGCCCGAGTGGGCGGGCGGGGGCGACGCGAGCCTCCTCGAAGGCCGCTGTCGCGGCCGACTTAAGCGGCGGTTATGATTCTGCTGGTGCCAGAAGAAGGGGGGGCCCGTGAGCAACAGCGCATCGGACACGGCACAGAGGACGGACCGCCGGGGGCGGCCCGACATCGACATCACCACGGACATCGACATCACCACGGACATCGACATCACCACGGACACGGGGGTGACCGCGGCGACCATGATTCCCATGGCTCGCACCGCTGAGCCCGACGCGGCAGCCACACTGCCCACGGCGCGCACCGCCGAGCCGATCTCACCGATCACACTGCCGACGGCGCGCACCGCCGAGCCGATCGCACCAATCACACTGCCGACGGCGCGCCCTGCCGAGCCGGCCACGGAGCCGGCACAGCCCGGCCTGCCGAGCACCGCAGCCCTCAGCCCGCGCCCGAGCTTCTACCGCCGCCGGGGCAAGCGCGCCCTCGACCTCACCACGGCCCTGACGGTCGGCGTCGTCAGCCTTCCCGTGCAGATCGTCGTGGCCCTGCTCGTGCGGATCAAGCTCGGGTCGCCGGTCCTGTTCCGGCAGGAGCGCCCCGGGCTGGACGGCAGGTCGTTCAAGCTCATCAAGTTCCGGACGATGACCGATGCCAAGGACTCCGAGGGCGAGCTGCTCTCCGACGAGATCCGCCTGACGCGCTTCGGCCAGTTGCTGAGGTCCACGAGCCTCGATGAGTTCCCCGAGATCCTCAACGTGATCAGGGGCGAGATGAGTCTGGTCGGGCCGCGCCCGCTGATGGTCGAGTACCTGTCCCGCTACAGCCCCGAGCAGGCGCGACGGCACGAAGTCCGTCCCGGGATCTCCGGGTGGGCGCAGGTGCACGGACGCAACAACCTGCCGTGGCCGGAGCGACTGGCGATGGACACCTGGTACGTCGATCACGTAAGCCTCAGGCTCGACCTGTCGATCCTCTGGCAGACCGCGCGCGCCGTGATCTCACGATCGGATGTCGCCCAGGACGGCCATGCCACCATGGAGGACTTCATGGGTGAGGTCGCAGCGGCGGCGCCAGGCGCCTGACCCGGCGCCGCAAAGGGGCTCGTCGGAGTTCGCTCCGGCGAGCCCCTTGCCGTGTGCGGACCGGTCGAACTTGCCCCGCGCGGTCACGGGCGGCCATCGAGTGCCTTGACCCGCCCCCACGGGCGCACCCGCCACACCACCCGCCCCGCCAGGACGGCTACCGGGCCGAACTGCCGAGAGTCGGTTGACGCATCTGGACAGTCCCCGAGCACCCAGTAGCCGTCAGGGCCCAGGCGCGCAACCCGCTTGACGACGAGGAACCCGGGTCTGCCCGGGTGTTCGACGACCACGACGTCCCCGACTCGGGCACGCGCGCAGAACCGGGCCACGATCCAATCGCCGTCCTGGAGGGCGGGCGCCATGGACCCACCTTCCACGGCCAAGTAGCGCAATCCCAGCACTCGCGTAGTCTGGCCCACACGCAAGCCCAACCACACACGGATGACCCGCACCTGTTGGACTGCACATGCTCGACCGCACCGATTGGCTGCATCTCTGCATGGCAGGCCCAGGAGCCCCAACCCCAGAGGAGAACCGATGCTGTCGTTCCTGGCGCCCCGCACGACCGTCCACGCACACTGCGACCTTCCGTGCGGCATCTACGATCCGGCGCAGGCTCGGCTCGAGGCCGAGTCGGTGAAGGCGTGCATGGTCAAGTACGCCGCGTCTGATGATCCGACCTTCCAGGCCCGGGCCGTGGCCATCAAGGAGGAGCGCTCCGACCTGGTGAAGCACCACCTGTGGGTCCTGTGGACCGACTACTTCAAGGCGCCCCACTTCCAGAAGTACCCGAACCTGCACGTGCTGTTCAACGAGGCCACCAAGCTCGCCGGCGCGGGCGGCACCAAGGGAACGAACGACGTGGCCGTGGCCGACGCGCTTCTGGCCAAGATCGACGAGATCGCCGCGATCTTCTGGGAAACGAAGAAGGCGTAGCCGACGCAGCCCCACCCGCGCCACGGTCGCACCCGAGAACCGGCCCCATGCGCACCGGAGGGGGGTGCCCCGGCTGAGCCGGGGCACCCCCCTTTCGTTCGTGCTCTGGTCGGTGACTACTGGTTCAGGGTCACCGCGTTCGAGGTGGCCCCGCTGTAGCCGTACTTGGCGTCCACGCGGACCCGGTAGGTCCCCTTGCTGAGGTTGATCGTCTTGGTCTCCGAGCTGCCCTCCGTCTTGTACTTCGTGGACAGCGTCGTCCACGAGCCGTTGGAGGCGCGCTTCTGGACCTGGAAGGTCCAGTAGCCACTGCCCATGTTCGGGTTGACGTCAATGGTGAACTTCGACTTCGTCGAGTTCGCCGCTGCGACGACGGTCGCTGTGGGCAGCGAGACCGAGTTGGAGACGGCCGCCGAGTACCCGTACTTGCCGTACACGTAGACCCGGTACGTGCCCGAGCTCAGGGTGATCGTCTTGGTCTCCGACCTACCCTCGGTGTTGTAGGTCTTCTGGTTCACCCAAGTCCCGTTCGAGGCCCGCTTCTGCACGACGAACGTCCAGTAGAGGTCCCCCATGTCCTTGGCGTCCACGCGGAGCTGGTGGCCCCACCCGGAGACGGCCACCGGCACCGGTGGCCCGGGGATGACGGCCGCCGATGCTGCCGACGGACCGGTGCCGACTGCGTTGGTGGCCCGCACCGAGAACGTGTAGGAGGTCCCGTTGCGCAGTCCCGTGATCTTGCACGTCGTGGCAGGCGCCTTCGAGGAGCTGCCCGTGGTCGTGCAGGTCTGACCGCCCGGCGAGGCGGTCACCGTGTACTTGGTGATGGCGCTGCCACCGTTGGACGAAGGTGCGGTCCAGTACACCGAAGCCGAGCCATTGCCCGGAACGGCCTTGACCGCCGTCGGGGCACCGGGCACGCCAACAGTCACGCCCGAGAACGAGGCCGCCGGACCGGTCCCGACGGCGTTGGTCGCCGTGACGGTGCCGTCGTAGCGGGTGTTGTCGGAGAGGCTGTAGAAGGTGCAGGAGTTGGACCCGGAGATGGTGCAAGTCCGGCCGTTCTCCAGCTTCACGGTGTAGTGGTCGATCGAGATGCCGCCGGTATCGCCCGGGGCCCTCCACAACACGGTGAGCGAGCGGATCCCGCGGGAAGTGGTGACCGACGTGGGTTCACTCGGCAGGGAGGCCGTGGTCTGGCCGAACCCAACGCTGGGACCCGCGCCGAGGCTGTTCACCGCCGTGATTGTCCCCTCGTAGTACGTGTCGTCCTCCAGTCCGGTGATCGTGCAAGACGTCCCATCCGTGACGACGCAGCCCTGGCCCGAGTAGAGTTCGACGTTGTAGTGCCAGATCGGCACGCCGCCGGAGTCGGCGGGGGCCTTCCACGAGACCTTCAGGGACTTCACTCCGCGCGAGACCGACACGCCCGTGGGCGCGTCTGGCACGCCGGCGGTCATCTGGGTGAACGAGGCAGCAGCCCCGACCCCCGCGGCAGTCGTCGCAGTCACGGTCCCGGAGTACTGGGTGCCGTCGGCCAGGTCGATGATCGTGCAGTCGGTACGTCCGGTCGTGGTGCAGCCCTGCCCGTTGTCCACTTGGACCGTATAGCTGAGGACCGGCAGGTCGTCGGTATCCGACGGGGTCGTCCAGTCCACCTTCAGCGCCTGCACCTCCCGGCCGACAGCCACGTTTCGAGGTGCGGTGGGCACCTGGAAGTTGCGGATGGCCAGGGCGTGGTTCAGGCCGGCGGCGATGCGGGTGATCTCAGCCCCGGCGAAGGCCGTGGGGAGGTCCGTGACGCTGTAGTCCTCGTCGCCCCAGACGGTCACCTTGCCGTCCTCCAGCGCCAGCGCGAAGTAGCCGCCGGCGGCGATCTCATCCACGCCGGCCTTGGCCGCATCAGGAACGTCCAGGACCGAGTGGTAGTTGTTGCCCCACGCCAGCACCCGACCATTCTTCAGCGCCAGCGAGTAGCCGGTGCCCGCTGAGATGGCATCGACGCCCGATAGGGCGTCAGTCGGGACGCGGGTCTGGCCGGCCGTGTCCGAGCCCCAAGCAGTCACCCGGCCATCCTTGAGGGCCAGCGCATGCTCGTCGCCGGCGGCGATCGCGTCAACCCCGGAGAGCGCAGCAGTCGGAACGTCGGCTATGGCGTTCTCAGAGCCCTCAGTACCCCACACGATCACGGCGCCGTCCTTCAGGGCCAGCGAGAAGCCCTTCCCAGCAGCGATCGCCGAGACCCCGGACTGGGCGTCGGCAGGAACGTCGATCTGCCCAGAACTGTTCGAACCCCAGGCAATGACCGCACCGTCCCTGAGCGCCAGCGAATGCGCCTTGCCGGCAGCGATCGCCGAGACCCCGGACTGGGCGTCGGTAGGGACGTCGATCTGCCCGTAGCTGTTGGATCCCCAGGCCAGCACCTCGCCGTCCTTCAGCGCCAACGAATGGGACTGTCCTGCGGACACCTCGTCGACCCCCGAGACCTCCGACAGGACGGATGGCAACGTGGACTGTCCAGATCCATTGGCGCCCCAGGCGTACACGCGGTAGGCATCAGTAGTGCTCGTGGCGGCGGCAGCCGGAGTAGCCAACAGCGCCTGACCCACGCCCCCCGCGGCGACCGAGCCGAGCAACAGCGCGACCGCCAATGGCGTCGCGAGAACACGGAACTTCCTCATTTCATCCAGCCCCCCTATAGAAACCGGCTGGAGGTGCACCGAAGCCTGCTGCCTCGATTCCCCCCCTTGAATCGCCCTGGATCCCCCCGGGGCGAACCCGCAGTGCACGGCCCCTACCGTGCACTGCGGAAGAATCATAACTTGCCGATTACCCTGCCTCGTACGAGCGTCGTACCTGCAGAGCATCTGGCTGACCAGGATCAGCCCGGGCTTATGCGACCGCGGGCGCTCGTCGGACGCAGCACTGGCACCTCACGGCAGTTCCCCCGGCCAAGCCGCGGGGCAGCCTGGCGGCACCAGCAACGTGCGCAGACCCGGACTGCGTGGGCATCACGGCGCGGCGACTGGGACACGGCTGACCAGAGCCTCCTCACCACGGCTCCAGAAATAGGAGACCGGCGTCGCAGCCCGCGGAGCTGGAATGGCGACGGTGACAGGCAGTTGGATGACCCGCCGGCGCTCCTCCCTACGACGTGCGGACGCGAACACCGACCCCACCCCGAGGAGCAGCATGCCGCCGGCCGAGCCCGCCAGGGCCGACGAGGTGTGCTGGGCCATTGTGGTCGTTGCGAGCCGGCTCCCGGTGGAGGCCGGAACCGACGAGATCGACTCCCCGTGTGCGCTGGCCGCGATGGTCGTGGACAGCACGGTGAGTGTGACAACAGCGGTGACCACAAGCGAGATGATGCGGTGCACGTTACCCCCAGCAATCGGCCCTTGGTTCGACCTTTTCGGGACCTGGGCCTTTAGGTCCCCTTGACTTCGCGGAAAGAGTACCTTGTGCTCCCTGCCGGTCTCCATGGGGGGGTGGGTTAAACTTGAAACATGCTTACCCGAAAGGGCCTCGACGCATGGCTGGTGCACCGTCGACGCCTAGTACTGCTTCTACTGGACGCCTTGGCGTGGACCCTATCGCTCATCCTGTTCACGATGCTGCGCTTCGAGGGGCTCGGAGTGGGTGTCCCCTGGGCTGAGGCTCTCACCGCCGCGGGCATCGCCGTCGGTATCCACCTCATGGTCGGCACCGTGCTGTGGCTCTACGACGGGCGATACGCCATCGGCTCGAAGGACGAGTCCGTGGCCCTGTCCAAGTCCGTGGCGCTGACGACCCTGATCCTGGAGGTCACGATCCTGATCTTCCCGGGGGGACGGTTGCTGCCCGCATCCGTCCCCATCGCCGCAGGCATCGGCGCCCTGTGCCTATCGGTGGCGTACCGCCTGATGTGGCGGTCGCTGCGCGAGTCGCTCCAGCGGCCGCTGGGGGCGGCACCCGCGCTGGTGCTGGGCGCTGGCAACGCGGGGGCACAGCTGGTGCGCAACATGCTCACCGACCTCAACTCCCCCTACCTGCCCGTGGGGCTGCTCGACGACGACCCGAGCAAGCGCTACCTGCGGATCCACGGCATCCCCGTCCTGGGCAACCGCAAGGCTCTTGCCTCGGCCGTCGAGCGGACTGGCGCCCGCGTGCTGGTCATCGCTGTCCCCTCCGGGCGCTCCGAGCTTTTCCGGGAAGTCTCCGAGGCGGCGCGCCCCCTGCACCTGAAGGTCAAGGTGCTGCCAAGCCTGAGCCAGGTGCTGTCCGGGTCCGTCGGGTTCCGAGACCTCCGCGACATCGACATCACGGACCTGCTCGGCCGTGAGCCAGTGGACACCGACGTGGAGGCGTCCGCCGGCTACCTGCGCGGCAAGCGCGTGCTGGTCACGGGCGCGGGCGGATCCATCGGCTCGGAGCTGTGCCGGCAGCTGACCCGGTTCGGACCTGCGAAGCTGCTCATGCTCGACCGCGATGAGTCGGCGCTCCACTCCCTCCAGCTGAGCATCACCGGGCGGGCGCTCCTCGACACCGAGGACGTGGTGCTCGCCGACATCCGCGACCCCGAGGCCCTGCGCGCCATCTTCGAGCGGCACCGCCCGCATGTCGTGTTCCACGCCGCCGCACTCAAGCACCTGCCGATGCTCGAGCAGTACCCGGCTGAGGCCTGGAAGACCAACGTGCTCGGCACCGGCAACGTTCTCGAGGCTGCGCGCAACGCGGGTGTGGAGGTCTTCGTGAACATCTCCACCGACAAGGCCGCCAACCCGACCAGCGTCCTGGGGTTCTCCAAGCGGATGGCCGAGCGGCTCACCGCGGGGGTGGCCGAAGAGGCTCCGGGCAAGTACGTCTCAGTGCGCTTCGGGAACGTCCTGGGCTCGCGCGGGTCCGTGCTGCCGGCCTTCGCCGAGCAGATCGCGAAGGGCGGCCCGATCACGGTCACCCACCCGGATGTGACCCGGTTCTTCATGATGATCCCTGAGGCGTGCGAGCTCGTCATCCAGGCCGCAGCGGTGGGCACTGACGGCGAGGCGATGGTCCTCGACATGGGCCAGCCCGTCCGCATCCTTGACGTCGCCAAGCAGATGATCCAGATGAGCGGGCGCAAGGACGTCGAGATCGTCTACACAGGCCTGCGCGAGGGCGAGAAGATGCATGAGGAGCTGTTCGGATCCGCTGAGGGCCAGCGGCAAACCAGCCACACGCTGATCGATGCCGTGCCAGTCCCGCCGCTGTCGATCGGCGAGGTGCGGGCCTCCGAGATGACATGGGAGCCTGCCAAGGTGACTCCCGTCGTCGGAGCCGCAGCGGGGCCGGCTAGTGCCTGAGCTGACGGCTGGAATCGACCCGGGGCTTTCGTCTAGAGCGTGTCGTCCGGGCCTCCTTGGTCGAGCAGCCGCAGCAGGTAGTCCCCATAGCCGCTCTTGATCAGAGGCTGGGCCAGCGCGCGCATCTGGGCGTCGTCTATCCACTGGTTGCGCCACGCGATCTCCTCGAGGCAGGCGACCTTGAGTCCCTGGCGCTCCTCGAGAACGCGGACGTACTCGGCTGCGGCGTGCAGCGTCTCGAAGGACCCCGTGTCCAGCCAGGCGGTGCCGCGCCCCAGGACAGACACGCGCAGCCGGCCCTCGGCAAGGTAGTGCTGGTTCACCGCAGTGATCTCCAGCTCGCCACGAGCACTCGGTGCGATCGAACGCGTCACGTCAACAACGTCCGCGGAGTAGAAGTACAGGCCGGGCACCGCGTACGAGCTCTTCGGATCCTCCGGCTTCTCCTCGATCGACAGCGCTCGACCCTGGGCGTCGAACTCGATCACCCCATACGACCGAGGATTGGCGACGCGGTAGGCGAAGACCGCCCCCCCATCGACGTCGGTGAGGGCCCGCAGTTGCCTGCCGAGCCCCGGGCCGTGGAAGATGTTGTCGCCAAGCACGAGAGCTGCACTCCCGCCGGCCAGGAACTCCTCGCCCAGCAGGAACGCCTGCGCCAGACCCTCCGGGCGGGGCTGGACCACGTACTCGAACCGGACGCCGAGCTCATCGCCGGACCCCAGCAACCTGCGGAAGGCCGCTGAGTCCTCCGGCGTCGTGATGATGAGGATGTCGCGCAGGCCCGCGGTCATCAGCGTGCTTATCGGGTAGTGCACCATCGGCTTGTCGTAGACGGGCAGCAACTGCTTGCTGACCCCGCGTGTAATGGGCCAGAGCC
>JBAVKY010000081.1:0-8040 GCA_049688555.1 Propionicimonas sp. | reverse complement strand
CATAGCTCAGGGGATAGAGCAGAGGTTTCCTAAACCTTGTGTCGCAAGTTCGAATCTTGCTGGGGTCGCCAATCGCGCTGAGCGTGAGATATGCTTCTGACAAGCACAAACGCAGGCCCGGACGAGTGCTCACTCAGGATCAGAAGTGGACACTACTGGTCACTCATCCTCGAAGATGTTGCACGTATGTTGCACGCCAGGGCTGCTGACCGAGGAGGCGAGATGGGCCGGCGAGGCTTCGGAATGGTCCGGCGGTTGCCGTCGAAGCGCTACCAAGCCAGCTACTCCGGCCCCGACCTCAATCGGCATGTCGCCCCGGTCACCTTCACCACCAAGGGTGATGCCGAGTCTTGGCTCGCCGAAGAGCGCAAGGTTGTCGAATCCGACAAGTGGCGACCGCCAGCCGCCCGAAAGGCGGACGCTGCTCGCGCGGGCCACGCCGAGACGCTCGCCCAGTACGCCAAACGCTGGCTCACCCAACGTCGGGTGAACGGCGAGCCGTTGCGCGCCAACACGGTGATCGACTACGAGCGGGCACTACGTCTTTACATCAACCCGTACCTCGGCGAGAGACTCGTGCCCGACATCACTCGTTCCGACGTCCGCACCTGGTACAACCAGCAACTCAGCGGCGCCCAGGACCGTCCGAGGGCCAAGGCGTACGCCGTGCTGCGGACGATCATGAACTCAGCGGTCGAGGAGGAGCTGATCGACGTGAACCCGGTCAGCATCCGCGGCGCGGGCGTCACCCGGCGCAAGCACGGTATCGAGCCAGCCACGCTGGAGGAACTGGCGATCATCGTCGCGGCGATGCCCGAACGGCTGCGGCTGATGGTGCAGCTGGCCACCTGGTGCGCGTTGCGCTACGGCGAGTTGGCTGAGCTCCGCCGCCGGGACGTGGACCATCTCAACGGAGTGATCAAGGTTCGGCGAGCTGTCACCTTCACCCCGAAGGTGACCACCATCGGCCCACCGAAGACCGAGGCCGGAATCCGTGACGTAGCGATCCCGCCACACCTCCACGACGCCGTCCGTGCCCACCTCAAGGACCACACCAAGGCCGGACGGGACAGCCTGCTGTTTCCCAGCCAGTCCGGCGGCCACCTCCACGAATCGGTGGTATACCGGCGGTGGAATGCCGCCCGACAGGCAGCCGGACGCCCCGAGCTGCGCTTCCACGATCTCCGTCACACCGGAGCCACCCTCGCCGCGCAGGCCGGAGCAACCACGGCTGAACTCCAGGCAAGGCTTGGCCACGCGACATCCGACGCCGCAATGATCTACCAGCACGCAGCCAAGGGACGCGACCGCATCCTCGCGGAGGGACTGTCGGCTCTTGCCTTGGGTTGAAGTCAGTCGCTCGGAAGCATGCTCAACCCATGCCCTTTCATCCGGCTCCCGAATTGGTGGCGATAGCGTGACCGCCAACACCACCGTAAACCCGAGGAGGCGACCGATGCGGTCCCAGGGATGGCTTGCCGGCGTCGACCAGGCCTTCTTCGTTGCCGGAGGACTGGCATCGGCCTGGCTGGCCTACCTCACCCTGACCGAGGGTGTGCGGCCGGGATGGCCGCTGGTCCTGGTCGTGGTCTTCTGGGCCCTAGTCGCTTACCTAGTGTTGCCCCGCCTGCACCGGATCCTGACCCACATCTATGTGCCGGACTACTTCATCGGCCGCACCCGCACCGCCGACGGGCTCCTTGGTGATCCGGTGAACCTAGCCCTAATGGGGTCGGCCGCCCAGGTGCATCACGGACTCAGGACGGGTGGCTGGACCCGTGCAGACGAGCTCACTTTCTCGACAGGCTGGCAAATCCTGGCCCGGACCCTGGCCAGACGTAGCTACCTCGAAGCACCGGTGAGTCCGCTGTTCCTGTTCGGCCGCCAACAGGATTTTTCCTACCAGCAGCAGGTGGCGGGAAACCCATCCCAACGGCACCACGTCCGGTTCTGGAAATGCCCGGAGGGATGGCTGCTCCCCGGTGGCGCGGCCGTCGACTGGCTGGCCGCGGGCACCTTCGACCGCAGCGTGGGGCTTTCGTGGTTCACCCTGCAGGTCACGCACAAGATCGCCGCGGACGTGGATCTTGAGCGCGATCACATCGTCAAGACGGTCTCGGCCAATCCCGGCGTGCGGGTGCGGGTGTTGCCCGACTTCTTTGTCGGCTACCACGCCCGGAACGGCGGTGGGGATGCGATCGAGACCGACGGCGACCTACCGGTGATCGATATGGCTGGCCTCGTGGCGCCACCGCTGCCACCCACGATGGACCCTGGTCGGTCGCGGCGTCCGGGCTCGGTCACATTCGGCGTGGTGGCTTCGGCGGCGCGTGCCGCCGCCTACCTCTGGCTGGCGCTGCTGTTGTTCGGCAGCGAGTGGTTGCTGGCCGCCGATGCGGCGCCGTCGAACGCAACGGCCGCGGGCGCGCAGTGGATCAGCTACCTGCTCGCCGGACTTATCGATCTGGGCCTTGCCGTAGCCCTGTTGGGTCGCCGAAACTGGGCCCGCCTGCTGCTGTGCACCATCAGCCTGGTGAGTGTGCTGATGAGCATGCTGCCTGGCTCCCTGCTCACCGCGGCCCAGACGCCGATCGCCGCTCTGCTGCCGCTGGCGATCAGCGTGCTGGTGCTGCTGGCCTTGTCCAGCGACGCCGCGCGTCTGTACTCCACCGGCGAGAGCCGGTGACCACACGCCGGTGGAGTCTAGACACCCCCGTCGCAAGCCACTCCGTGAGCGAGCAGGACGAGCGGGCGCCCCGATTGAGGTCCAGGTCCTGGGAGAAGAGGCGCGCCCGCGGTTCGGTGAAGCCGTGTGCGCAGGGCTCCTCGTCAGTGGGGCACCAGTGAAGGTGCCGGGCGTTCTACTCAGCGACTGGACTGGGCACACCCGCAAATGCGATCCGCTTGCCCCTCTCACGGCGCACCAGTATCAGGGCAAGGATCAGTCCGAGCGCGGCGTTCACGAACACCAGCGCGTTGGCGTTGTCCGAGGCAGCTGGCGCGATGAACTGTGAGAAGTCCCAGAACCCGTGGACGAGCATCGGCACGAAAAGGCTCCCTGAGACTCGCCGGATGACGTACAGCATCGAACCCGACATGAAGGCGAGGACGACCTGGATCAAGGTGGCCGGACCTGCCCCGAAGAACCAGTTCGGCAGGTGGATCAGACCGAAGATGACCGACGACCACAACCACACCATCGGCTCGGTGAACCGCCCGCGCAGCCCCACGATCAGCAGCCCCCGGGTGGCTAGCTCCTCGTTGAACCCCACCAGCAAACTTCCAATCGCCACAAGCGCGAAGCGTAAGGGCGTAAGCGCCGAGAAGTCCCTGTTGAGAACGAAGACGACTGCGATCCCAACCATCACCAGGACGCTGACCCACAGCCAGGACGGTTTGGCCCGCTCGACCTCGAACAGCGCCGGCCGCCACCACCCCAGGATGCTCGCAGCAATCACCAGCACGACGGCGCCCGCGGCGAGCGGAGCGACGTACCAGCTGGCGATCGTCGTCACCGATTCGCCCACTCGCGTGTAGTCCACCCCGGTGATTGCCCAGACCGTGCAGAACACCGCCATGTACGCCACGACAACCAGGACGCCCCAGAGGGGCTTGGCTGGAATCTTCATGTGTCGGCCTTTCATGTCTAGTGCCGCCTCGACCGCACGTTGCGCGGAGGTTCTCAGGTCGGCAGCGAAGGGTCGCTGGGAGTCAGCGCGCGAAGTACTTCCGTCCGGGTTGTTGCAGGTCGGCGAGGAGTTCGGGAACGGTGACCAAGGTGAACCCCCTTGCCCGGAGTCCATCAATGATCTTGGCGTAGGCAGCTCGAGTGGTGGGATGGATGTCGTGGGAGAGCACGATCGACCCGTTCCGGGTGCTGGCGAGCACTCGCTTCGTCACCAGGGCACTGTCGCGGTCCTTCCAGTCGAGTGGATCCACGTTCCACAAGATCTGCGCCATGCCCAAGTCGGCCGTCACCTTTGCCACGATTGAGTTGGTGGCCCCAAAGGGTGGACGGACGAGGGTGGACTCAGGCGCTCCGGCCTTGACGATGGCAGCGTTGGTCCGGGTGAGTTCCCGACGCACCGCGTCGGCGCTGAGTCGGGTCAGCTGGGGGTGGTCCCAGCTGTGGTTGCCGATCACGTGGCCCTCAGCAACAATTCGCCGCACGACGGAACGGTGCATCGCTACGTTGCTGCCGACCATGAAGAACGTGGCGTGTACGCCCTTGGACTTGAGAACGTCCAGCAACTGGGTGGTTCCCGCAACGGGGCCGTCGTCGAAGGTCAGCGCCGCGCATTTGACCGTCGCGCAGTTCACCTTGCCCGCAGCCGGTGTCGTGGGATTGGCGGCCGGTTTGGCCGGGGACGGGCTCGACGGCGTTTGGGTCGGGCTCAACGCCTCCGCGGCGAGTGCCGGGTCGCTCGGGTCGATGGACGCCCGTCTGGCGGTTTCGCCGAACTCGGAGAGGAGGTCCTCTGCGTCGATCGTGATGCCAACTGGTTGGTCGTCAGAGGAGATCTGTGCCCGGTCGAACTCCACCCACAACCGTCCGCTGGGGGTGAAGGCAATGGAGTCGAAGCTCTCCCACTCTCCCTGGAGTTGGTCGGCGAAGCGGTCCTGGTCGACGCTCGGGTCGGCCGCGGCTGCTGCCGTGAGCCGGTCGAAGAACTCCCGCTCCGCGCCGGGACGGATCAAGTCCCTTGCCGCACGCAGACGGTCGGCTGCGGGGTCCCACCAGCCTGTCTCCACCTTGCCGGCGAAGGTGTCATCCTTACCCAGTTCCCTGGTTACCAGTCGGACCCCGATCGTCGCCGGGGACGCCGCGATCAGCTCCCAGGTGACGCCCAGCTCAGGGTAAGGAGCTTGGTCGGCTCCTAGAGCAAGCTCCTTGAACCGCTGAACCTGCGGTTCCAGGTCAGACTCCAGGGCCTTGCGCAGACCGGTAGCACCGGGAATGTCGGGCAAGCTCAGGTAGATATAGCGGCCGCGCTTGAGGCTCTCCTGAACAGCGGAATTGATCCCGGCCACCAAGGCGCCATCCACCTGGGTGTAGCTCTCCATTGCGCCAGGGACCGTTGACGCTGCGGGAGAAGCGGTTCCGGAACTCGAAGTTCGAGTCGGTGCGGAGGGACTCGAAGTGCTGCTGCCGGTACATCCGCCCACCAAGCCGAGCGCCAGTGCTCCGAACAATATTGCAGTGCGGAACAGCTGAGAGACTGGGGCACCACGGTTGCGAAGACGAACCCCGCGGAGTCTCCCATCACCCGCCGACACCACCGGCTTCACGCAACCTCCATGGGGTCGGCGTCCACCGCAGCCTTCGGGGGAGTGTTCACGGGAATGGCCACAACTGCCTGATCCCGACGCCACACGGAGACGAGAACCGCCACACCAGCCGCCGCCGGGACCAGCAGCATCGGCAGCGACAACACGGTCAACCACGCTGCCGTCTTGCCGCCGCTAAGGAAGGTCGAGATGTCCCACACCCCGTGAGCGATCATGGCCGGGAGGATGAATGCCCACTGCCTGCGGAAGGCGTACAAGGTCGCGCCGGTGAGGGTGGCTACAACCACTTGGAGCAGACCCAGCCAACCTTGTCCCAGGAAGACGTTCGGAAGGTGGAACAGGCCGAAGACCACGGCCGTCCACACTGCCGCACGTGCCTCGGAACGGCCCCCCTGCCTCATCGCGCGCAGGAAAATGCCCCGGAACAGGATTTCCTCGACATAGCCCACCAGCACTCCAAGGGCGAGCACCGCGAGCAACAGGTCGGTCCGTATCTCGCTCCACCCGGTGCCCGCGAACCGTAGGACGATGGCCGTCACGAAGACCACCATGGCCACCTTCATCGCCGGCGTTGTAGGCAGCCGACGCGGATCTCGCCACACATGGTCCCAACGAGCGAACATGAGGAACGCCGTAAGCAGGATCGCACCAACCCCGAGGGGCACGACCGCCATGCGAATCACGTTCCCCGCGGACTTGGCGATGTCGGCGTACTGCAAGCCGGTGGACAGACTTAGTGCGGTTGTCCAGGCGATGTCGGCGAGCACTACAACAATTGCCACCCACACGGTGGGCCGGAACCAGTCGCGCACCCCGAGTCGGGCGGTCGGATCAGTCATTGGAGGCTCTCCCTACGACTCTCATGTCCGGGCTGAACGCTCGCTCCCGTCGCCAGCAAGCACCCGCATCATGCGATTGTCCGGTCAATGATCATCGCCCGGTTGCCTTACGGGTCAAGATAGTTGCATACGGAAAGCGACCTCGGCAACAGTGTCGGGCTTGGTGAGTCGCGAGGCCGAGATGATCGACTCGCCCAGATGGCGCGCGTGCCGCTCGAGCGATCTCAGCGCAAGTTCCGAGGCCTCCCGACCGCGCGGGGTGAGGTGCACGAGCACGGCCCGTCCGTCATCCAGGTGAGGTGACGCGGCGCGGCTGACCAGTCCTGCACCTTCGAGTCTCTCGAGGACAGCATTGACTCCGCCGCTGGTCACCTCCAGATCCCGGGCAAGTTCAATCGGACGGAGCGGACCCCGATCATGCAGCAATGCGAGCAGGAACCGGTCCCGGACCTCCCGGACGCCGTATCGCAGCATCATTGGCTGTATATCTTCAATGAAGGTGGCTCCGGCACGGGCCATGCCGAAAGCCGCTTGCAGACCTGTCGACGGACTGGGTTCTGGCGACGCTGATTCCACCCCCAGCATTCCAGCCAGTTCGCGCAGCATTGGCGCCAGGTCGACCAGCATCTCGGAAAGGCGCTCCTCGAAGTCCTCCACCAGGCCCAAAGCGCCCACCGTAAGTTGGATCTTGACCACACGGTGATCGGTCTGGTCGACCCGTCGATCGACGAGTCCGTCGGATTCCAGCCGATTCAGCACGCGTGACACGGCGCTGCGGGGGATTCCCAGAGCCTCGGCCGCGGCGCTCGGACTGAGGCCCGGGGAACCGTGCAGCAGCAGGACCATCTGGATCGACCGGTTGCCCACCTGCCCGTGGCCGAACAGATCCCGGGCGACGCTCTCAAGGTCCCACGTGAGCTGTATCAACGACGTCATGGCCCGTCGCAACGCTCTCCGTTCCAGAGCTTGCTTCGGCGCCGCCATGCCCTGATCTAACCACGGGACAAAGCCCCACGGTCGAAGACGGCGCCCGGCCGCACATAGGGGCAGGTCCAGGCTCCGGCGCCAAACCCGGCGAGGTTCGCGGTCGCGGCACCGGTCACGTCCATTGCGAACAACGCTCCAGTCTCCAACGCGATGCCCAGTCTCCTCACACTCCGACCCTCGGCCAGACCGCGAGCACGATCTGCCGGTCGTCCTGGATGGCTTGCGCATCCTGCAGCAGCACTTCGGCACGACCATCGTCCTGTCGTCCGCTACTCAGCCGACGTGGGACCTGGTCGGCCCCTGGCGGCAGGCTGAGAGTCTCCAGGTGCGCGACATCGTGTCCGATCCAACGCGGCTCTACGCGCGGCTGCGGCGCAGTTCGGTCGAGTGGTTAGAGGTGCAATCGCTGAATGAAGTGGCCGAGATGTTGGCGGCCCAGCCTCGCGTGATGGCGGTCGTCAACACCACAGGCAACGCACGAGACCTGGCGTTGGCGATTCGCGATCGTTCCAGTGAAGGGCTCTTCCACTTGTCGACACGCATGTACGCGGGCCATCGTCGGGCCGTCCTCAGCGAGGTGCGTGACCGCCTGATGGCGGGGCTCCCGGTTCGGCTTGTGTCGACCCAACTGGTCGAGGCGGGGGTCGATCTGGATTTCCCCGTGGTCTTTCGCGCCCTCGCACCAGCAGAGAACCTGTCGCAGGCGCGGGGGCGCGAGGGGGCGAGGATCGCAACACCGAGTACTCCGAGGCCAAGCAGCTGCCCATCTGGTGGCGCCCCCTCCTCGGAGGGGGCGAGGATCGCAACAAGGCCAAGCCGAAGGCGAAGATCACCTACCCGACAGGTGGCGCCCCCACCTCGGAGGGGGCGAGGATCGCAACTACCGGCACGGCGACGACATCGGCATCATCGCGGGTGGCGCCCC
>JBAVKY010000080.1:0-6556 GCA_049688555.1 Propionicimonas sp. | reverse complement strand
GAACCCTCCGTGAAACCGCTGCTGGTGTCCCTGGGCGAAACGCTGGACTCGTTCGTGGACATCGGGCTGGGCTACCTGAGCCTCAGCCGGCCCGCGGGCACGCTCTCGGGCGGCGAGGCCCAGCGGGTGAAGATGATCCGCCACCTCGGGTCGTCGCTGACCGACATCACCTACGTGTTCGACGAGCCCACCATCGGCCTTCACCCGCACGACATCCAGCGGATGAACGAGCTACTGCTGCAACTGCGCGACAAGGGCAACACGGTGCTCGTGGTGGAGCACAAACCGGAAACGATCGCCATCGCCGACCATGTCATCGACCTCGGCCCCGGAGCCGGAACCGCCGGCGGCGAGGTTGTCTTCGAGGGCAGCGTCGAGGGGCTGCGGGCGAGCGGCACCCTGACCGGCCGCCACTTCGACGACCGGGCCCGCGTGAAGTCGTCGGTTCGGACGCCCTCGGGGCGGTTCGAGGTGCGCGGCGCCGACACCAACAACTTGCGCCACGTGGACGTCGACATCCCGCTCGGGGTCTTGGTCGTGGTGACCGGAGTGGCCGGGTCGGGGAAGAGCTCGCTGATCAACGGTTCCGTCTCGGGACGCGATGGGGTGGTGACGGTCGACCAGACGGCCATCAAGGGGTCACGGCGCAGCAACCCGGCCACCTACACCGGCCTGCTCGAGCCGATCCGGAAGGCGTTCGCGAAGGCCAACGGCGTGAAGCCCGCCCTGTTCAGCGCGAACTCCGAGGGCGCCTGCCCGGCCTGCAACGGCGCGGGCGTCATCTACACCGACCTGGCGATGATGGCCGGCGTCGTGAGCACCTGCGAGGAGTGCGAGGGGAAGCGATTCCACGCTTCGGTGCTCGAATACCACCTCGGCGGCCGCGACATCAGCCAGGTGCTGGCGATGCCGGTGACCGAGGCCGAGGAGTTCTTCGGCTCCGGCGAGGCGCGGACGCCGGCCGCCCACGCCATCCTCAACCGGCTCGCCGACGTCGGGCTGGGCTACGTCAGCCTCGGCCAGCCGCTCACCACGCTCTCAGGCGGCGAGCGGCAGCGGCTCAAGCTGGCCACCCACATGGGCGCCCCCGGTGGCGTCTTGATCCTGGACGAGCCGACCACCGGCCTCCACCTCGCGGACGTCGAGCAACTGCTCGCCCTGCTCGACCGGCTCGTCGACGCGGGCAAGTCGGTGGTCGTCATCGAGCACCACCAGGCGGTCATGGCGCATGCCGACTGGATCATCGACCTCGGCCCCGGCGCCGGCCATGACGGCGGCCAGATCGTGTTCGAGGGCACCCCGTCGGCGCTGATCGCCGACCGTTCGACCCTGACCGGCCAGCACCTGGCGGCCTACGTCGCGAGCTGACGAAGGCCGACGCGGACGACCGTCAGGTGGTTTGGGCTCTCCTGGACTGCGCGCTCACGGAGGGCTCAGCCGCAGCAGCCGTCCACCGGGGTCGTCCTCGAGCAGCCAGATGCTGCCGTCAGGGGCCTGCTCGACCTCGCGGATGCGCTGGCCCAGGTCCCATTGGTCGGCCTTGGCGGCGGACGTGGCGTCGAGGTCGACCCTGATCAGGGCTTCACCCGACAGTGCGCCGATGAAGGCGTCGCCCTGCCACGCCCCGAACGCCTCGCCGCCGTAGATCATCAGGCTGCCAGGGGAGATGCTCGGGTTCCACCACACCTTCGGCGCCTCGAAGCCGTCGCCGGGCGCGTGGTCGGGGATTCCTGCGCCGCCGTAGTGCGAGCCGTTGGAGACCTTCGGCCAGCCGTAGTTCTTGCCCGGCTCGATGAGGTTGAGTTCGTCTCCGCCTTGCGGGCCCATCTCGGTACTCCACAGGCGGCCAGCGCCGTCGAATGCGAGGCCGAGCGGGTTGCGGTGGCCGTAGCTCCAGATCTCGGCGGAGACCCCGCCCCGGTCGGCGAATGGATTGCCGGCGGCGGGAGTTCCGTCGAGGTTCAGCCGCACGGTCTTGCCGAGGTTGACCCCCAGGTCCTGCGCGGGATCGAACTTCTGGCGTTCGCCGGAACTGACGAACAGGTAGCGTCCGTCCGGGCTGAAGGCCAGCCGATGCCCGTAGTGGCCCGACCCGGTCACCGTCGGCTGCTGTCGCCAGAGCGGCTTCAGGCCGATCAGCCGCGCGGCGCCACCGGAGGTCTCCAGCACCGCACGACCCACCACCGCACCGCTCGTACCATCGTCACTGGCCTCGGCCCACGACAGGTACACCACCTTGTCGGTGGCGAACGTCGGCCCCGCGACGACGTCGCCGAGCCCGCCCTGCCCGGCGAAGGCGACCTGCGGTGTCCCCGTGACCGGCGTGTCGACGCCCGTCACGACGTCACGCAGCAGCAGCTCACCGGATTGCAGCGTGATCAGCAGCTGCGTGCGGGACAGGAACGTCATCGCCCAGGGTTGGCGGTAGGAGGCGACGTGCTCGACCACGAACGGACGCGCCGGCGCCGCAGCGGCGGTGATCGCGCCGGGTGCGGGGGTCGCGCCGGGTGGCGTCACCGCGCCTGACCCACAGGAGGCCAGCGCGAGTCCTGCCAGGGTCGCCAGGGTCGCTGTGGCGAGCCGTCGTCTCATGCGCTGCTCCTTCCCCCGCTGGCCAGAGCGTGCCTGCCCTGTCGAGGGGGTGTCAAGGACTCAGTCGGGAACCGGGTGGAAGCTGCTGGTCACGGGTTCGCCGAACGCGGGGTGGACAACGAGAGCTCGGCCGGTCGAGTCGAGCTCACGTGGATCGGCGCAGCTTATGGTGCCGCCATGGCGGCCGCAGACCGCTTCACGTGGATCCGCGCAGGGAATTACCGGTCTGGACGGCGCCATTGGCTGCGTCGGCCCACACCAAGACAGACGGCCCGCCTGGCGGCCTGCCATAACCTGCCGGATTCCCCAAGAACCGCCCCGCACCAAACCCGTCACCGTCGACGGCCTCACCGGCGCCATTGCCCGATCCCCCGCTAGCCAACTCGGCGATGACAACACGAACCGCCTGGCTCCGGTCACCGTAGTCAGCTCAGCCCCTCCCCAGTACGCGACTGCGGACGCCGCCGCCAATCCGCCGGTCACCCCCTCACAGGTCCGTCAGCCCGATCCCTAGGTTCACCAACCGCCCGGGAGCGATCGCCCGCCCAATCAGCGCCCGCAGGTCTTCCGTGACGTTCCAGATGTTGACGTTCATCGCCGCGGTGACGACGCCTTGGCGCAGCCAGAAGGCGATGAACACACCCGCCTCCTCGCTGCCCCTGATCACCACGTCGTCATCGGCGGCCCCGCGTCCGACGTACTCCATGCCGAGGTCGTACTGGTCGGTGTAGAAGTAGGGCTGCCAATCGTAGTGCGCGTCCTCGCCGAGCAGCACCTGGGCGGCGAGCCTGCCCTGCCGGATGGCGTTGTCCCAATGCTCGACGCGCAGCCTGCCCAGCGTCGAATTCAGCGCGCTGGCTACGTCGCCGATCGCGTAGACGTGCGGCTGTGCCCGAAGCTGGTCGTCGATGACGATGCCGTTGTCGACCGCGAGACCCGCCTGCGCGGCGAGCTCGGTGTTGGGAACAGCGCCCACCCCCACCACGACGAGGTCGGCAGGGAAGAGTTCGCCGCCGGCCCGGACGCCCGCCACCGTCCGTTCCCCCTCGATGCCGGCGACCGCGATGCCGGTACGCAGGTCGACCCCGTGGCGCCGGTGCAGCACGGCGAAGTAGCGGCCCAACCGGTCCCCCAGGGCTGCCCGGAGCGGCACGGCGGAGTGCTCCAGGACGGTCACCTGTAGGCCGGCCTCCCGGGCCGCCGCGGCGACCTCGAGGCCGATCCAGCCCGCGCCGATGACGACCAACCTGCGTCCCTCGACGAAGGACTCCCGCAGCGCCAGGCTGTCCGGAATCCGCCGCAGGGTGTGGACGCCCGCCAGTTCGGCGCCCGCCAGTGGCAGCGTCCGCGGCCGAGCACCGGTCGCGATCACCAGGTCCGCGTACGAAATGACGGAGCCCGAGGTCAGGCGGACGCTACGCTCGCTCAGGTTCAGTGCGACGGCCGGGTCGTCGAACCTGGTGTCCACGCCGTGCTGGTCGTACCAGTCCTCGTCCTCCACGTAGAGAGAGTCGGGCTCAGCCTTCCCCTGCAGGACGCCCTTCGACAGGCCGGGGCGCTCGTACGGACGCACGCCCTCGTCCCCGATGATCGTCACCGGCCGTTCGTCGCCCGCCTCGCGCAGCGCAGACACCAGGTTCGCCGCGGCCTGGCCGGCCCCGACGATCACCACCCGGTCACTTTCCGGGACTGCCGGTACCCCCACTGCCGGTTCGCCACTCTCAGACATCGTCATCCTCGTACGGTAGAGACTCGATCGGCGGCCGCCAAGGCTTCGTCCCGAAAGCTGATGGCTCGAAGGGGGGTCCGACCTGCCGGTCCGCAAGTTCACCCCGTACCACGGGGTCGAAGGCGGGCGCGAGCTCGACGAGCGCCTTGCGATGGCGAAGGTGCTGGAGGCCGCCGGCGTGGATGCGCTGCACGTCGACATGGGGTGCTATGAGGCCTGGTACAAGGCGATTCCGACCGTGTACCAGACCGCACCGACCCAGGCATGGCTGGCGGCGGAGGTCCGCAAGGTGGTATCGATCCCCGTCCTGGCGGTCGGCAAGCTCAACGATCCGAACACCCCGGTGGATGCCCCCAGGCGGGCATTGGTAGTCGGCGGCGGCCCCGGCGGGATGGAGTTCGCGATCACCGCAGCCGAGCGTGGGGTCGAGGGCGAGTTGTGGGAACGGACCGCCCGGTTGGGTGGCACCCTGCTGGCCGCGGGAGGACCGCGTTCAAGTCGGACGTGGCTGACTACGCCAATTACCTGGTGAACAAGGCATTCCGGAGCCGCGTCACCGTGCGCACGATGAAAGCCGTGCACGATGAAGGAGGCCACAGCGGCCGAGATCCTCAGCGGCGACTGGGACAAGGTCGTGCTGGCAACCGGCGCCCACCACACCATGCCCCCCATCCCGGGCATCGCCGGCGCGAAAGCCGTCCAGGCCAACGACGTCCTCACCAGGCGGGTCGGCCACGGCCGGCGCGTCGTGGTCATCGGTGGTGGGCTCGTCGGTTGCGAGACGGCGGCGATGTGCGCCGAGAACGCCGACACGGTGACGGTGATCGAGACGCTGCCGAAGATCCTGATGAGTGTCGACCACTGCCGCAACAACGAGCAGGCGCTGAACCAACTGCTGGAGGACTCCCACATCGAGTTCATCACGGACGCGAAGGTGACCACCTCGGCGACCAGAGCGCCACCTAAGAGAAGGACGGGCAGACGTACGAGATCGAGGCGGACACCTACGTCATCGCTGTCGGCTTCACCCCGAACAACGCGCTGTACGGGCAGCTCGTGAGCCGGGTCGACGTGTCGATCATCGGCGACGCCGCACGGGCCGACAGCATCATGACGACGGTCCACGAAGGGTTCCACCTGGCGCGAAGCGTCTGATCGGGTCCCGCTGGCGCGAAGCGTCTGATCGGGGGCCTTCCGCGAAGGCAGGCGCAGCACCGTCAAGGCGCCTCAGAACTGGGCCTGAGACCACACCTTCCCGGAGGGGGCCACCAGCTCCACCCGCACCGGCCGTTCCCCCGCCAGGGGCACGGCCCAGGCACCGGAGGCGTCCGCGCCGTACTCACTGCTCAGCTTCCAGCTTCCGCCACTGGCCCGCTGCCCATCCGCCCCGACCAGGAAGCACTCGTAGCTGGCGTTGGCCCGGCCGCGGGTGACACTCACCACCAGGTAGTCCCGTCCGTCCAGCTGGGTCACTCCCGCCGAGCCCACCGTGTCGCCGGCGGAGGTGACCAGCGCGGCCGCCACGACGTCCGGGGTGTGGGTGCCAACGGACGGCGCGGCCCGGCCGATGAGCGCGAGCGTGCTGCCGATCCCTACCAGCAGGCCCACGAGAACCGCGGCGGCGACCAGCAGCGGCGAGCGCCAACGGCGTTGCCGCAACGGGGTCGCCGGAACCTCGGACATGCCCATCGCGTCGAGCACCCTGCCGGAGAACCCGGCCGGCGGTGCGATCGCGGGCGTGGCGGCCAGCGCCTGCTGCAGGCTGTCGTCGAGGGCCGCGTACTCCGTCCGGCAGTCGGCACAACCCGCCAGGTGGGCGGCCAGCAGTTGCTGCTCGGCCGGCTCCACGTCGAGCAGCGCCAGCTCCACCAGCTGGTCAGCATTCGGATGCGACTCAGTCACGTTCCGCCTCCATCGACTGCCGCAACCGGCGCAGTCCAGTCCTGATTCTCGTCTTTGCGGTGCCCAGGGGGATTCCCTCGCGCTCCGCCACCTGGGCGGCGGTGTGGCCGCCGATCACCGCGAGCACCACGGCCCGAGCCTGGTCGGCCGGCAGATGGCGCAGTCGTTCGGCGGCAACCATCGCCTCCACGTGGCCACTGGTGCCGTCCGGCGGGACCCCCGTCAGGGTGGCGTTGATCAACTGTTCGAGTTCGTAGTCCTGCGTCGGAGTCGAGCGCCGGGCCCTGATCGCGTCGATGGCCAGGTTCCGGGTGATGGTGAGCAGCCAGGGGA
>JBAVKY010000079.1:0-1729 GCA_049688555.1 Propionicimonas sp. | reverse complement strand
CCGCCGTGGTGATGACCGTCGGCACCAGCAAGGAGGAGCCGCCGGAGTGGGCGGCGTTCGCGTTGACCCGGGACCAGGAGGCCGCGGTCAAGCGACGGTTCAACGACCCGGACGACCCGCTGGCGTTCCTGATCGTGACCGCGAAGCTGCTGACCGGGTTCGACGCGCCGATCGAGCAGGTCATGTACCTGGACCGGCCGCTGCGCCGGCACACGCAGTTCCAGGCGATCACCCGAACCAACCGCCGCTTCCAGCACCCGAACACCGGGCAGGAGAAGCGTCACGGCCTGGTGGTGGACTACATCGGCCTGGGCCAGCAGATCGCCCACGCGCTGAAGGCCGCCGACCCGGACACCGGCGGCAAACGCCCGGTGTCCACCGACGAGCTCGCTGAGGAGTTCGTGGCTGCGATCGAGGCGTGCCTGTCGCCGCGGTTCGACGGCATCGACCGCACCAGCCCGACGTTCGAGACGTTGTCGGAGGCTCGCGAGCGTCTCGTCGAGCGGGAGGCTCGCGACGCGTTCGCCCGGGATTTCATCGCCGTGGAGACGCTGTGGGAGTTCCTCGACCCGCACGAGGTCCTCGACACCCACCGCGGCGACTACAGGTGGCTTGCGCAGGTGTACGAGGCGATCAAGCCGACCAAGGCACACAACGAGCTGCTGTGGCATCGACTCGGCGGCAAGACCATCGCCCTGGTTCACGGGCACATGGACAGCGTCACCGTGACCGGCACCGGGCTGGAGGAGGTGGTCGTCGACCCGGACGCCATCGAGGCGATGCGCAAACTCGCCGACGAGGGACTGTTCCCAGCGCCGGTTGTCGCCCCCGAGCCGATCACCGTCGGCGAAGTGTTCGACACGATCGAGGCCCGAATCCGCCGCCGCCTCGAAGAGCACCCGCACCCGGTCTACCACTCGCTGGCGGCGCAGATCGAGAAGCTGCGCACCCAAGCAATCCGCAACGCCGATGACTCCATCGAGTTCCTCAAGAAGGCCCTCGAACTGGCCCGCACCTTCGTGCAGGCCGAACGCCTGGAAGCCGCTGGCGAACTCGACAGCGCCGCAGGCGCGCTGCTCGACCCGCACATCGGAGCCCTCACCCAGATCGTCGAGGAGTACAAGCCCGCCAACACACCAGTCGTCGTGTCCGACCTCGTCCGCGACATCGACGCAATCGTGCGTGAGGTCTCCTACACCGGGTGGAACGAGACCCAGGCCGGCGACCGCACCGTGCGCAAGGAGATCCGCGTCATCCTCAAGAAGTACGCCCTGCCGCTCACCGGACCGCTGTTCGACAACACCTACGCCTACATCCGCGAGAACTACTGAGGGGCTGGCGTGCGATTCGTTCTGACCTACTCCGGTCCTCTGCCGCCCGCTGGTGCCAGGGCTGCCGGCGTGGATCTCAGGCATCGCATCAGGAGCGAGTTCGCCCGCCAACTGGCTGATCTTCTGGGCCTTCCGCCGCTTGCGGGTGCGGGGTTCTGGGATGGGTACGGAGAACCCGGACCTCCGGCGCCAGGTGGGTGACGCCTGGTTCGCCCCCATCGTCACCTCAACCTTCCACGGTCTCGCTGAGTTGGACGTGCTGATGCTCAGACCGGGGCCACCCGGCAAGCTGATTCACGACGGTGACCTGGACAACCGTCTCAAGACGCTCCTGGACTGCCTTCGCCGGCCTCAGCCGGCCTCAGCGGGCCTCCGAACTGCCGGCAGGGCTGCTGATC
>JBAVKY010000078.1:0-4874 GCA_049688555.1 Propionicimonas sp. | reverse complement strand
GGCACCCACCGCGGTCGCGACCCGCCTCACCGAACCCCGGCGGGTGAAACGTCGAGCCAACAGGTGCGCGCCATGCCTGTCAGTCTCGCATGTGCCACTGACTCGCAGAGACAACTCGGCGCGAGGCTGCAATGCCCCGAGCTGACTGCCGGCTGGCAACCACCGGGTCCTCCGCCGGGAGGCCAAGCGGGACTGGGCTCGCGCAAGACCGGAACGACTGGACGACTGTCAGGGGTTGCCAATTCCGTCTTGCCATCGCACGAGGGGGAGTGAACGGAACGGTCCAGCCGGAGTTGGCAGGGTCCAGATAGGGAGCTCCTGACGCCGCCCGCCGACATCCGGATTCCGCACTGCGCGGACGGAAGCCTTCCCCGCTGGAGTCCGCGCGCCTATTGGAGCCTGGACGTTGTCAATGAGGTTGTCCCGCGGCGGGGCTGCTTCGCCTGCCGATGATTCGTGGTGTTGGTCGATGCTCATGTCTTGGGTCAGGCCGGTGGTGGCAGGAGGACGCCGAAGCCGGCGACTGCCAGGCGCAGAAGGACCTGTCCCGGGGCGAGGAGGTCCGCGATCCGGGCGGCGCTGAGGAGTTCGAGTTCGGCCAGTCGGATCGCCAAAGCGTCCGGGCCGGCCGTGCGGGCGCGGTGGAGTTCGATCGTGTTCAGCCATACCTTCTGCCGGGCTTCACTCAGGAACCGCTTCGAGGCCAGCCGGTTCAGTGGCGACAGCGCCCGATCCAGCAGGCTGACAGAGGCCTGGGAGCCGAGCTCGTTTTCCTCGGCGGCCACCCGCCCGGCCAGCACGGCATCGATCCGTTCATGGTCGCGGCTCCGCCGCGCGAGCAGGGCCTGGTCCTCGAACTCGTCGTCCGAAATCACCGCGAGCAGCGCCTGCGGCAGGTCGTAGTTGATGTGCGCGTTGATCCCCAGCAGGACGTGTCGCAGCGGCGGAAGGCCGGCGGGGGCGCCGAAGGCGAGGCGCCATGGCCGCGGCACCCCGGCCGCTCCGGCCAGGTCCGCGTCGAGGGCCGCCAGGTAGAGACCCGCGAAGGCAACGTCCCACTCCTCCACCCAGCGGGGATCTTCGAACGCCGCCTGCTCGATCGCCGTGGCCACGGCGGCCGTCGTCCGCTTGTAGGTCCCCAGGAACTCCCGTTGCGGCTCGCGTCCGGCCGGCAGCGCGTCCAGCCGGACCTGCATCTCAGCCAGCACCGACGCGATCGTCCCCGGCCCCCCCACATCGCTCGCCCGGATCACCGCCTCCCCTTTCGATACCAGGTGGTCCCCTATATTCTCAGCCCATCCGCGTCTGGTTGTCTGCCCCGGCCCGACAGGTCGGGTGGGGCTCAGGAAACCAACGTTGACCCTGACCGAGGGGCCGCCATGGGAACCGGTACGCCACTGATCCGAGATGACCGGATTCTGGGTTACACGCGGGGTCTGTCGCTGTTCATCGCTCCGTTCCTGCTGGTGGCGTTCGTGGTCCTGTATCCCTTCCCGGGCGAGACCCAGCGTCTGTTCGCCTGGACCCTTCAGCCGACGATGACCCCGATGGTCCTCGCCTCGGCGTATCTGGGCGCATTGCCCAGAGCCGTCGATCGATGGCCGCTTGTGGGCGACGGGCGAATCTGAGGCTGAAACGACGCAGCGGCCTCGTTTTCCACCGTCGTCGACACCACCCTGGGAAGGTCGGAGGTGGGCGTCGGTCACCTCGGCGGGATTGCGTTGGATCGCTCGCCTATCTGGGTGCGTGGTCGATGGGGCAACGGGGGTACGGCCTGCAATCGAACGTCTTCGGGCCGGTGGCCACGCATTCACTTAAGGAAACGCTGATCAATCGGCCAGCTTGGGTTGTCCGGGTGGATGGTGATCGGTGGTGTCGAACCGGCTGAGTGGCCGGTTGGCTAGGTAAAATGCTGGTTGTGGATGAGTCGCAGCCGAGTCTGTCAGAAGTCGAGTACGCCCAGCGCCGCCGGGTCCCGAAGCGGGAAGAGTTCCTCAAGCAGATGGACGCCGTGGTGCCGTGGGCGGACTGGGTCAAGCTGATCGAGCCGCACTACCACAACAAGACTCGTGGGCGACGGCCGGTACCGATCGAGACGATGCTGCGGATGTACCTGCTGCAGGTGTGGTTCCACCTGTCCGACGAAGGCGTGGAAGACCAGATCAACGACTCGTTCGCGATGCGCCAGTTCATGCGGCTGGACTTCGGCACCCAGCAGGTCCCCGACGCCACGACCCTGCTGCACTTCCGGCACCTGTTGGAGAAGCACAAGCTGGGCGAGGCGATGTTCGTTTCGCTGAACGCCCGGCTGGAAGCCGACGGGTTGATCATGCGGGGCGGCAGCATCGTGGATGCCACGATCATCGCCGCCCCGTCCTCGACCAAGAACACCACCGGTAGGCGCGATCCCCAGATGCACCAGACGAAGAAGGGCAACCAGTGGTACTTCGGAATGAAGGCCCACGCCGGGGTGGATGCCGGCACCGGCCTGGTCCACTCGGTGAGCGTGACCGCGGCCAACGTGCACGACCTCGACGAGATCACCCACCTGGTACGTGGCGATGACCGGGTCGTGTACGCCGACGCCGGCTACCAGGGTGTGGAGAAACGACCCGAGATTGTCGGCGATGAACACCTCTCACAGGTCGAGTGGCGGGTCGCTGCCCGCAAGGGCGCGTTGAAGGCGATGCACCCTCACGAGCAGCAACTCGAGTCCAGGAAAGCCGCGGTACGCGCCAAGGTCGAGCACGTCTTGCTGATCGTGAAGCGCGACTTCGGGTTCACCAAGACCCGCTACCGCGGGCTGGCGAAGAACCTGAACCAGCTCCAGATCGCGATGGCCTCGGCGAACCTGCTGATGCGAGCCCGCGCCATCACCATCGAAACCAGACTGAGAACCGCGGTCGCCACCGGGTAGCCCAGGCGGCAGCCTGCCCGAAACCCGCCGGAAGGCCCCAAACCAGGAGCCGCAGGCCAAGGCAACCGCGACCACGAGACCCGACCCAAGCCCCACAGACCAGACTCAGCCAATCTCCGGCCGAGTAGCGCCAATGATCAGCGCTTCCTTAACCGCTGCCCAGGCTATCCAGGCGATGTAGGCGTTCATTCCGAAGCTGAGGCCGATCACTGTGTTGTCGAAGAATCCGCGGTAGGGCAGGCCGGCGAGGTTGAAGATGACGAGCGCGATCGAGATCGTGATCGTGATCCACCGGAGCGGCTCGGTGGGGACGAGTAGTGACGTCATGATCATGGCGATCGGGACGAGCATGATCACGGCGATCATCGTCCACATCCAGTCGGGTGCTGGGCGTCCGTTCAGTTGGCCTGGTTCGACATGGCCGGCGAAGATGTGAAGCACATCGCCCAGCAGGTAGATGAGCATGAGGGTGATCCAGCCGCCCGCGAGAACGACGCGTGCCCATTCCGTCGTTGCGCCGCGAATCATCGGGCCGCGCCCGGCAGGATCACGAGGTTGCCGACTTTCCGGCCGGTGTCGATACGGCGGTGCGCCTCCTGCACGGCGTCGAGGCCGCCGACAATCTCGGTGACGGGATCGAGCTGCCCGCTTGCCGCGAGTTGGAGGAGGAGCGCGAAGTCGTCGGCTCGTTCGGGGGCCGAGCCGGTGATCACGGGCCTGCGTGCCGCAACAATGTCAGCCAGGCTCGCGACGGCGAGGATCAGCGACCCGTCGGGGGCGAGCAGGCTGAGTCCGTCGGCGCGGGAGAGGTTGCCGACCGTGTCGAAGACGATGTCGTAGGGGCCGGTGAGTGTCGTCACCGGTGTCATGGTGTAGTCGACCACCTGATCCGCCCCGAGCCCGGTGACGAAGTCGACATTGCGGGTGCTCGTGACCGCTGTCACCGTGGCCCCGAAGTGCTTCGCGAGCTGGACCGCGCTGGACCCGACCGCTCCCGATGCGCCGTTCACGAGGACGGCATCGCCGGGCCGGACCTTTGCGCGGTCACGCAGGAAATACAGCGCCGTGGTGCCGCCGAAGAGCACTCCCGCCGCGGCCGGGTGCCCGACCTCGGCAGGCTTGCGCACCAGGGAGGCGCCCGGCACCGCGACGAACTCGGCATGACCGCCCAGGCGCGTTCCTGTCATTCCGGCAACCTCATCGCCGGGGGCGAAGCCGGTGACCCCCGGCGCGACGCCTTCGACCGTGCCGGAGAAGGCGCCGCCCAGGATTCGGCGTCGTGGGCCTCGGAGGCCGACTGCGAGCCGGGCAAGGAGCCCAAACCCTGGCGGGAAGCGCCCTGCGCGCAGCCGCGCATCCCCCGAGGTGACCGCGACCGCAGCCACGCGGACGAGGACTTCGCCGGCGCGAGGCAACGGCGTGGGCCTCTCGGCCACAGTGACGTGATCGGGCGGTCCGTAACTGCCGACGACCGCTGCTCTCATTTCTGCTCCTTACAGGTGTAAGTTCCTGTGAGCTACAGTAGCCTTACAGGTGTAAAGCACGCAAGGGGTGGACCACGTGATCGAACGCCAGCCGCTGAGCGGGCACCGCATCGTCGAAGCGGCGGTGGCGGTTGCCGACCGCGGCGGGCTCACGGCTGTCAGTATGCGGAACGTCGGCCGAGAGCTGGGGGTCGAGGCGATGTCGCTCTATCACCATGTGGCGAGCAAGGAAGCGCTGCTGGACGACCTGGCCGATTGGATCTTCACCGGGATCGAGTTGCCCGACGAGCACGAGCCGTGGCGGGAAGGCATGGTGAAACGGGCGACGTCGGCTCGGGAGGTTCTCGCGAGCCACCCCTGGGCGCTGGGACTCATCGAGTCGCGCAGCACCCCAGGCCGCGCCCTGATGCGTCACCACAACGCGGTGATCGGCTGCCTGCGCGGCAGCAAGTTCCCGGTCCCACTCGCGTCAC
>JBAVKY010000077.1:0-4228 GCA_049688555.1 Propionicimonas sp. | reverse complement strand
CTCTGGCACAGTAGGCCGAGGTTTGCGACAGGCCGACGGCCTCGCACCCTTGGAGGAGGCTTCAATTGCGGGTGGTACAGAAGTTCGGCGGCTCCTCGGTCGCGGACGCCGAGAGCATCAAGCGCGTCGCGCGCCGCATCGTGGCGACCCAAGAGCGCGGCAACGAGGTGGTCGTGGTGATCTCGGCCATGGGCGACACCACAGATGAGTTGATGGATCTCGCCCTGAAGGTTTCGCCGCACCCTCGTGCCCGTGAGCTCGACATGCTGCTCACCGCCGGCGAGCGGATGAGCGCCGCCCTGCTGGCCATGGCGATCAACGACCTGGGCGCCAACGCCCGGTCCTTCACCGGGTCCCAGGCCGGCGTCATCACCACCGGCACCCACGGCGATGCCCGGATCATCGACATCACGCCAGGACGCATCGTTTCGGCCCTCGACGACGGCGACATCGTGATCGTCGCCGGCTTCCAGGGGGTCTCGCAGACCACCAAGGACGTCACCACGCTCGGACGCGGCGCCTCGGACACCACCGCGGTCGCGCTGGCCGCCGCGCTGCACGCGTCCCACTGTGAGATCTACTCGGACGTGGACGGGGTCTTCACCGCCGACCCTCGGATCGTCCCTGGCGCCCGGCGCATCCCGGAGATCTGTTACGAGGACATGCTGGAGATGGCGGCCAACGGCGCCAAGATCCTGCACCTGCGTTGTGTGGAATACGCCCGGCGCGAGAACGTGCCCGTGCATGTGCGCTCGTCCTTTTCGGACCGGCCCGGCACCTGGGTCAAGGACATCAACTATGAGGAGGGTGGCATGGAGCAGCCGCTGATCTCTGGGGTCGCGCACGACCGCAGCGAGGCCAAGATCACGATCGTCGGGGTACCCGACCAGGTCGGTGCGGCAGCCAGTATCTTCACGACCGTAGCCGAGGCCGACATCAACATCGACATGATCGTGCAGAACGTGTCCCACAAGCACGAAGCCCGCACCGACATCTCGTTCACCCTCGCCCAGCAGGACGGCGCCAAGGCGATCGCGGCGCTGCGCGTGGTGCAGGAGCAGATCGGCTTCTTCGATGTGCTCTACAACGACCAGGTCGGCAAGGTCTCAGTGGTCGGGGTCGGGATGCGATCGCACCCGGGCGTGACGGCGCGCTTCTTCAGGGCGTTGGCGGATGCCGGGGTGAACATCGGCATGATCTCCACCTCGGAGATTCGGATCTCGGTGGTGGTGGACATCGATGACGTCGACCGGGCCGTCCGCGCCGGTCACACCGCGTTCGGCCTCGATTCCGAAGAGCAGGCCATCGTCTACGCGGGCACCGGACGCTGAGGGCGATTCGCTCCAGCGGCCGTGCTGTCCGTGTCGGCGCCCTCGCCTAGACTGGCGGTTGTGATCTTCAAGCGCGTCGGTGAGAACCGCCCCTATCCCGACCACGGCCTCGTGCCGAAACAGTGGGCTGCCATCGCGCCGGTGCAGGTTCGGCTGGCCGACCTGGTGACCACCAAGCGCACCCTCGACCTCGACGCCCTGCTCGAGGAGGATTCGACGTTCTACGGAGACCTGTTCGCCCACGTGGTGCTGTGGGAGGGCGAGCTCTATTTGGAGGACGGCCTGCACCGTGCACTCCGTGCCGCGCTGCAGCAGCGCCAGACCATGCACGCCCGAGTTCTGGAGCTCAAGTAGGCTGGGCGGCGTTCCAGCACCGAATGGGGAGTCACACGTGCGGCAAGTCATCCGGGTCCTCAAGACCCCCGTCACACTGATCCTCCTGCTCGCCTTGGTCGGGTTTGGGGCGATGTGGGGGTACGAGCACGCCACAGCACCGCTGCCGGCCCGCGCGGCAACCCCGTGCGTGATGACCGATGTCGGTGACAGCCTCACGCCCAAGAACGTGCACGTTCGTGTCCTCAACGGCGGGACGAAGGGCGGCCTCGCCAAGCGGACGCAGTTGTACCTGAACAGCTCCGGATTCGTCGTGATCCGGGTGAACAACACCGAAGAACACATCGACAAGACCGTGGTGGTCGGCAATTCCGTCGACGATCCCGAGGTCAAGTTGGTGCTCGGGTTCTTCAGCAACGCCACCGCCAGGGGCGACGGGCGAGCCGACCACGTGGTTGACGTGCTGGTGGGCGATCAGTTCGCGACCCCCAAGAAGCCGACCGCGAAGTCCATTCCGGTGTCGGGGCCGATCTGCCTTCCGGCGCCGTTGTCGAACGCAACCGCCAGCCCGTCGGCGAGCCCATCGAAGACCAAGTAGGGCTAGGCCAGGAACGGCTAGGCCTCGTTCCAGCGGGCCAACCGTCCGCCGCGCGAAATCGCCTTGAAACGCGCCTCCACCTGTCGGCGGTCCTTGCCGCTGGTCACGATCAAGAGGTCATCACCGGTCCTGATCGGCTGGTCGGCCGTGGGTGTGAACGGTTCCTCCTGCCGGACGATCAACGACACCACCGAGTTGGTGGGTAGCCGTAACTCGCGGATCGTCACGCCGTGCAACCGTGACCCGTCCGGCACGTGGACCTGCATCATGTCGGCCTTGATGGTGTCCAACGGCGCGAACTCGATTTCGATGTCGGTGGCGTCCTCACCGGTCGACACCCGCAGCAGCCGCGCCACCCAGGCCAGCGTGGGAGCCTGCAGCAGCGTGAACACGACCACGAACACGAACACCATGTCGAAGAGCTCGGACGAGCCGGGAGCGGCAGCCGCCAACGGCACCGTCGCCATGATGATCGGGACGGCCCCACGCAGCCCAGCCCACGACATGAACGCCTGCTCACGCCACGAAAACCCGAACCACACCGTGCAGACGTAGACCGACAGCGGACGGGCGACGAACGTCAGCACGGCGCCTGCCGTCAGCCCGGCCAGGATCGAGGCCAGCGAAATCCGCAGCGGGTCAGCGAGCATCCCCAGCATCACGAACAGCCCGATCTGGGCGATCCAGCCGATCCCTTCGGCGAAGGAACGGGTGGCGTTTCGGTGTGGCAGTTGGCCATTGCCGAGCATCAGTGCCGCGACGTAGACGGCGGCGAAGCCGGACAAATGCAGCACGGCACCCAACCCGTACGCCAGCACCGCCCACCCCATCGCCCCCAACGGGTACAGCCCGGAGGCCGGCAGGGCGATTCCTCGCAGCACCTTGACGCCGAGCCAGCCCAGCGCAAAACCGATGGCCGCGCCGCCCACGAGTTCGAGGACGATCAGGACGCCGATCCAGGCCGGACCACCTTCGGCGCCCTCGCCCATCGCCAGGCTGGTCGCGGTCGCCACCAGCAGCACGATCGGTGCGTCGTTGAAGCCGGATTCGGCCTCGATCGTGGCGCGCAACCGGGACGGCAGCGGCACCCTGCGCAGAACCGAGAAGACCGCGGCCGCGTCGGTGGGCGACATGATCGCGCCCAACAGGATCGAGTTCGCGACGCTCAGCCCGAGGACGTTGTGAGCGAAGCCCCCCACGACGGCCACCGAAACCCCGACCCCCACCGTCGCCAGTAGAACCGCCCCCGGTAGGGCGCGGCGAATCTCCGTCCAGCGAGTCGTGAAGCCGCCTTCGCCAAGGATCAGCACGAGAGCGGCGAAACCGAGGGAATGGGCAAGACCGGCGTCGTTGAAGTCGAGCCCGAGTTCGCCGACCAGCACCCCGAGCCCGAGGAAGAGCATCAGCGAGGGCACTCCGAAGCGCGAGCCGAGCCGCGCGGCGAGAATGGAAGCGAGCAGGACGAGGGAGCCGAGCAGCACCTCCTGATCCAGTTCCACGGGGCCTCCTTGCGCGGAGTCTATTCCGATTCCTGGGCCCACCCGGGGACGGTGCGGGGGTCAGCCGGGACGCCGCGAGCCTGGTCGCCCGTTCGGTCCAGTACGGTCTGTGCATGACTGTGGCGGCGCGCGGCTGGAACCGGGTTCGATGGGGCCGGGTGGGCCTGTTCTACGGCCTTGCCCTCGGCTGGGTCGGCCTGGTGACCCTGGGGCTGTTCCTCACCGGCAGTCGTGACTTCTCCGTGGGCGGGGCCTCCCCGGCCTCCCAGGTCGTGATCGCCGCGCTCTATATGCCCGCCCCGCTGGCCGCGGCCCTCATCGTGGAGCGGCTCGACCGCCGGCGCCCGCTGATCGCCACCACCTTCCATGGCTTCCGGGCCGCGCTGCCCCGGCTGGTGACGGTGGCGGTCGGAGTGCTGGTGGCCCTGCTCGGCGGCATGCTCGCCGCCACCTGGCTCCTCGGCAAC
>JBAVKY010000076.1:0-1781 GCA_049688555.1 Propionicimonas sp. | reverse complement strand
CCGGTACTCCGTCAACAGCCGCTCCCGATTGGCCAGCACGACACCGACCTGCCGCCCCTCACCCCGCGGACTGTCGAACAGGTAATAGCCTCCGACGAACACCGGAGCCGGCCGGACGCCGACGAGGTTCACCGCGTTGGGGTCGGTCCACACCGGCCGTGTCATCGGACACCCCCGCTCTCAATCTCGGCCATGATCGCCGCGACGACGGCCAACTCTTGGACCAACGCCAGGGCATCGCTGGAGCCCTCGAACGTCCACAGCGTGGAGTCTCCCTCGATCGTGTGATCCAAGTCCCGCTGTCCAGCGGGGTCGCGGCGCTCGACTTGGGCAATGCCGAAGAATCCGACCTGTCGAGTGTGCAGCCGGGAGGCGTGGCCGTCGTGGCCGTCAGGCTCCCACTCGTGTGAGCCACCCACCAGACCACTGCACCACCAGGGACACGTCGGGTCCGGTGATCCGCCGGCCATCGTGGCGGGGTCGCAAGTCACCATTGTGGTCATGGTCACCGCCCCCCGTCGATCTCAGCGAGGACACGGCGAGCCCGGTTGCGCTGCTGGCAGCCAGCGCAGTCGGTGAAGTCAAGACCGGGAGCGTCGCCGTGATCGTGCCGGACACCGCCGGGGGCCTGCTCAGCAAGGGCCAAGCGTCGGGCAGTGCTGAGCAGTCCCCGTGCTGCCACCAGGGCATCGTCGCTGCTGGTGTAGGAACGTGAGGCCTCCGACCCCTTCAGGATGAACCGGCCATCCTGGTGGGTGATCCGCGCGCAGACGATGCCCGCCGGATCGGCCGCGTGGTTCATCGGACCGGCCACGCTGGCAATCGTCGCCAACGACCGGGCGACCTCCACGGCATCATCGCCGGCCATCGCGGCACGCAGCCGCTCCACCTCCTCGCCCAGGTAGGCGACGCCGTCTGTCAGGTACCGGGCGAGCGCTCGGGGCTGCTCGGTGTGGGTAGTGGTCATGGGTGCTCCCTTCCCGCTGAACCAAGTTGCACGTATGTTGCACGTAGCCTCGGTTCGGCCATTTCATGGAAGCGTTTACCCTAGTGAACTAGCATTTGAAGGGGTGCCGAAGAAGGGACTTGAACCCTCACACCTTGCGGTACAGGAACCTAAATCCTGCGTGTCTGCCAATTCCACCACTCCGGCTGGTCGGCGCCGAGTCTACCTTCTACCCGGGGGCAGTAAGCGGTGGCGCACCCGCCGCAACAGAGTCGCGGTGCGATAGGAGCGGCTGGATTTGAGTTCGTGGTAGCGCTGCATCAACTGAAACCCAAACAGATCGCACCGAGCCGTGAGCCCAAGGAAATCCTTGTGGCCGAACCCGTACAGGCTGGCGATGCGTGCCGCTTTGGCCGGGTCGTTCAGGGCCTCGAATAGGGTGTTCAGCCCGAAGAGCTGCCTCACGGGGTCGTCAGACTCCAGAGCCACCCTGGCCAGGACGTAGTCCACTTCGCAACCCTCCTCCCGAGAATACGGGAGCGCGGCGGGGAAGACTCTCAGCAGTTCCTCCCAGTCCGGGATCTGGCGGTAGTTCTGCAATACCTGCAGCCACTCGAAATGGAAGCGGTTCGATGTGTCCGGGCCGAAGTTGCTGATGAAGTTTCCATCGGAGGGTACCCGGTAGTGCACCAATTCCTCTGGCAGCACGTGGAAACTGTACTTCAGTGCCAGTCGCACCCACATATCCAGGTCGGGTATCTGCCCCAGCCCGTCGCGGTAGCTTCCGCAGTCGGCGTAACACTGCCGACGGATCAAAACGCTGGGATGGCACAGC
>JBAVKY010000075.1:0-1799 GCA_049688555.1 Propionicimonas sp. | reverse complement strand
GTGGCCAGCGCTATGATCTCTTTGGCGCAGGCCACGCAGCCACGCTCGCTGACGAATATGGCGTACCCTTTCTGGGAGCGCTGGGCCTGGAGCAGGGCCTGGCCCAGGCCTGCGATGCGGGACAGATCGAGACGTACCAGAGCGCCGAATTTGGACTCGGTTCTAGCTTGTGTTGGTGAGTTTGGCAGTGTGTTGGTCAGCGCCTTCAGACTCACCAGCGGGCAAGTTCGCCCTGCACCGTCGCTGTTGGGTGTCCAGGCAGCGCCGGTGGTTCTGTGGGCGTTCAAACGCCCACAGCATCCAGGTAACTGACTTGTCCAGGCGGCACTCCGGCAACTTGGAGGGCACTTTGCCCGGGATGACGATAGTGACGCTTACGTTCCGATCTCCATTGAGCGGGCTCGAAGTTGTGATAGACGGCCCAGAGTAACGCCGCCCGTTCCAAACGCGGCTCTGAGCGATGATTGCGTCCGCGGCTCAAACGCAAGCGGAAGTCCCGCCAGTACCATTCCGGGGAGACGCGTTGCAGCCCCCGACAGTAATCCATCTGATACACTAACAGGCGGTCCATCAAGTTGGTCAACTGCTTGCCCAGCCCTTTGCCGTAGGGATGCGCTAAGAGCTGCGCCAGCGCGACTTCGGCAGCCGAAGCTGACTGTGCATCAATAACACCCCGCATCAACTTGACCAACTCACCACGCACTTGGCCGCGCATAGTTTCGGCGGCAGCCTCCGCCAGTCCGTGCGCCGCCTGACTCACCGCGCGGGCGAGTTCGCCACTCAACCCGCGCCAGATATGCCAGACACAGCGTTGCTGCAATACCCACACCAAATCACGGCGCACATAGGCGAGTAGGCCTTGCGCTCCGTCCGAACAGAGGCCCCGCAGCTTCTGTAAATCCAGCCCCGCCGCTTGGGCGCGGGTAAACAGCTTCTCCCACGCGCTGGCACTGTCCTCATCCCGCACCACCACGGGTGGGTAGAGCAAGCCACTGACACTGTCCACCGCCAGTAAAACGACGCGCCTGACCTGGCCTTTCAACTTGGCCCACAGCCCATCTGTCCCCAGCTCTTGTGTCGCGCCTATCCCCGCCAGTTGTTCCGGCACACTCTCCACGGCGCGTTGCCCCGCCCCATCCAGCCAGCGATGCACGGTACTGGCCGCCAGTCGGCAACACTCCCGTGTGGGGGTATCCAATGGCCGCCACAAGCGCCAACGTTCCTGATGCCCGATCCACGAACGCAACACTTCTGCAGTGCGGCGCAGCGAGGTGCCTAAGTGCTGCCAGTGATCCACGCCCGCACGATGCACTTCCCGATAGTACCAACTCCCGCGCACCAACAGCGGCGAGGTCTCCGCATACGTTTTCTGGCACTCATGGCAGAGGTGCCGTTGCACGCGTACGCTCTCGCGCCCGCCAAAACCCCACGGATGCCGCCAATAACCCCCGTTCTTGATCGTCCACCAACTATCACAGTGCGGGCACCGTTTCCAGTCCCACACCGTGCGACTCCCTAGTTCCTGTAGCTGCTTCAGAAAGGCTCGGCCACGCTCGATTATGTTCATCTTTGCTATGCCCCTAGGATCGTTTGGTTAGTCCTAGCTTGCACGCATTTAACTTCTTGTCAAATCGCTGCCCCTTCTATCCTACCAACATACTTTAGAACCGAGTCCAAAACCAGAAGCGGTCGCGCCGGTTTTTTGCCGTGAGGGGAAAAAAGGTGTAAGATAAGGGCGATGGTCACGCCGCTGCTGACAACCAAGCTGTACGCCCCTCCCACACGACCGGCGCTGGTGC
>JBAVKY010000074.1:0-10060 GCA_049688555.1 Propionicimonas sp. | reverse complement strand
CCAACAAGGAATGGAGGATCCATGCAGCTGCGCAGCGTTGCCATCCCTGCTGATTCGATCATCGCGTTGCGGCATGCCGAACCTGGTGTCGGAGGCGAGAACACCTCCCCCGACCTGGCCTGGTCCGAGGCGCCCGAGGGCACCCGCAGTTACCTGTTGACGTGCTTCGATCCTGACGCCCCCACCGGAAGCGGCTGGTGGCACCTGGTGGTGGCTGACATCCCTGCCGGGGTCACCGAACTGGCGGAGGGGGAGGACGTGCCGACCGGCGCCCGCTCCTGGCCGAACGACTATGGCTACGCCGGCTGGGGTGGCCCATGGCCACCTCCGGGGCCCGAGCACCACTATGTCTTCCGGGTGGCGGCCCTCGATGTCGAGCGTTTGGACGTCCCCGATGACACGAGTCGAGCCAGCGCCCTCCTGACGGCCAGCTTCCACACCCTGGCGGAAGCGAGTTTCATCGCCACCTTCGCCAACCCGGCGAGCTGAGCGGGGCCGGGCGGACGCGGCGTGGCCATCCTGATCGACCCGCCGCGCTGGCCAGCGCATGGCACCCACTTCTCGCACCTCGTCTCCGACTCGTCATTGGCGGAGTTGCATGCCTTCGCGACGGCGGCCGGAATCCTGCCACGGGCGTTCGACCACGACCACTATGACGTCGCTGCGCGCCGCTACGACGACCTCGTGTCACAGGGGGCGGTCGCGGTCGAGCCCCAGGAGTTGCTCCGCCGACTACTCAGCAGCGGGCTGCGCGTCCGTCCACCGCAGCGCACGCCGAACGCAGCCATGGTTCTCCCCGTCCTGCAGGCTGCCTGGGACGGACTGTTGCCCGGCGAGCCACAACTGCGTGACGACCTGCTCGTACGCTGGCAGGAACCTCACCGCGCCTATCACGACGTCCGACACCTCGCGCAGGTGCTCCAGGCCGCCAGCCACCTCAGCTCAGGGCGCGCACCGAGGCCGGTGCGACTTGCCGCGTGGTTCCACGACGCTGTCCACGACGGCACCGCCGGTGTCGACGAACGGGCCTCGGCCGATCTGGTCCTGGAACTGCTCGACGCCACCCCGGTCCCGGCGGCGGAGATCGAGGAGGTGGCCAGGCTGGTGCTGCTCACCATCGACCACGACCCTGAGCCGGGTGACCGTGACGGTGCCGTGCTCGCGGACGCGGACTTGTCCGTCCTTGGTCAGACGCCCGGGCGCTACCACGTCTACGTCCGCGACGTGATGGTCGAGTACGGCCACCTCGTCCCCGACGACTTCAGGGCCGGTCGACTGCAAGTCCTGGAGTCGTTGGCGGCGCGGGACCCACTGTTCCGGACGCCGCTGGGTCGCGCCTCCTGGGAGGCGGCCGCGCGACGCAATCTGGCCGAGGAACAGCAACGCTGGCGGCCCAGCGAGCCGTGAGGACCTGCTCACCACTCGGTCTCGCCTACAGTGGACACGCCTTGGAGTCATTCGGCCAGGCGTGTCTATCAGGGAGGCCACCGTGTCGTCACGGGAAGTCGAGGCGGCCGGGATCGCTCGCCGCACCGGTGCTGGGGTCATGGCTTGGCTCACCTGCGCCACCGTGCTGCTGACCGGCTGCCAGGCCTCCCCCTCCCCCGCCCCCCCCGCGGTTGCGACCCCGACAGCGAGCCCAGCGCTGGGCGTGACTGCGACGCCGTCGGCCACCACGCCGAGCGCGACACGGAGCCCGAACTCGACGCCGAGTGCGACACCGACCGCCTCGGCGTCTCCGCGTCCGTCGAAGGACACCAGGAAGAACGCCGAGCTGGCCAAGCCGTACCGGGTGAACGGGATTATCGTCGTGTCCAAGCAGCACGCGATCAACTCGCGATTCTCCCCTGCCAAGCCCACCGGTCCGTACTCCCTCGAGCCCGAGGTAGCCAAGGCGCTGGCCAGGATGACGGCCGCCGCCCGCGCTGACGGCGTGAGGCTCGTCGTCCGCAGCGGCTACCGCTCGTATGCCACTCAGGCCGCCATCTTCAAGCGGCAATTGGCCACCTATCCGAGCGCGGCGATGGCCCGGCGCTACAACGCCGTGGCTGGGCAGAGCGAGCACCAGACGGGCCTCGCCGTCGACCTCTGGGACGGAGTCACCTGGGGTCTCGCCATGGCCAGAACGAAGGCTGGCGTCTGGTTGTGGCGGCATGCTCCCGACTACGGATTCATCCTTCGCTACCCGCCGGGCAAGGAGAAGATCACCGGTTACGCGTACGAGCCGTGGCACTTCCGCTACCTCGGGCCGACTCATTCACAGAGCTTCACCGCAAACAGCAAGGTGTCCCTAGAGGAGTACCTCGGGCTCGCGTAGCGCGGCGCCCGGCCCCTGGCGCCCTGCCCCCCGAGCCGGCCGTCCGCCTCTGCGCCCCTCCCTCGCACCCTGCGCCCCTCCCTCGCACTCTGCGCCCCTTAGCCGACCTTGCGCCCTCTATAGTCCGCGCAGAGTCGCGTCCGGGGCGCGGAGTCGGCGTCCGGGGCGCAGAGTGGCGATGGCTCGGCGCAAGGGTGGCTGGGGAGCGGGGGGCGGGGAGTGGGCGAGGTTGTTCAGGGAAGGCTCTTGGGGGCGCGTCTGCTGCCACAATGACAACGACGCACACCGGATCTGGAGGGTGGATGAACCCCGAGACAGCATCACGAGCCCCCGAGAGCAGCGACCTCGGAGCGGGGAAGCGCATTGGTATCCTCACCAGCGGCGGTGACGCCCAGGGCATGAACGCTGCCGTCCGGGCCGTCGTCCGGACGGGGTTGACGCTCGGGGCCCAGGTCTTCGCGATCTACGAGGGCTATCAGGGCATGGTGGACGGCGGCGCCGGGATCCGCGAGCTCTCCTGGGAGGATGTCGGGTCGATCCTGCACAAGGGCGGGACCGTGATCGGCACCTTCCGGAGCAAGGATTTCCGGGAGCGTGAGGGTCGCCTCAAGGCTGCCCGCAACCTGCTGGAGCATGGCATCGACCGGCTGGTCGTGATCGGCGGGGACGGCTCACTGTCCGGCCTCGACCAGTTCCGTGCCGACTGGCCTGACCTGATCGCCGACCTGGTAACCGCCGGCGACATCACCCAAGAACTCGCCGACACCCACCCCCGCCTGATGTTCGCCGGGCTGGTCGGCTCCATTGACAACGACCTGGTCGGTACCGACATGACGATCGGCGCCGACACCGCGCTGCACCGGATCGTAGACGCCATCGACGCCCTGTCCAGCACCGCGGCCAGCCACCAGCGCTCGTTCGTGATCGAAGTCATGGGACGCCACTGCGGCTACCTGGCGCTGATGAGCGCCATCGCGGGTGGCTGTGACTATGTCCTCATCCCAGAATCGCCACCAGCCGAAGGCTGGGAGGACGAGATGTGCGCAGCCCTGAAGCAGGGCCGCGAGGGAGGTCGCCGCGATTCCATGGTCGTGGTCGCCGAGGGCGCCATCGACCGGCAGGGCCAGCCCATCACGTCAGCCTACGTTCGCGAAGTGCTTGAGGAACGCCTGCACGAGGACGCCCGCGTGACGATCCTCGGTCACGTGCAGCGTGGTGGCGCACCGAGCGCCTTCGATCGGTGGGCGTCCACGTGGCTGGGCTACGAAGCCGTCCTCGAGGTGCTGTCGGCCACCGAGGAAACCACCGGCCCGGTGCTCGGTTTCCGCGGCAACCGGGTCTCGCGGGTCCCGCTCGTCGAGGCGGTCGCCCGGACGCGGGAGGTTCCGGCCCTGATCGCCTCCGGGCAGTACGAGGCGGCGATGACCGCCCGCGGCGGCTCCTTCAACGAGATGGCCGGCATTCTCGCCGAGCTCGTCCAGCCGGCCCGCGTCGATCCCGCCGAAGCGTCCAAGCGGATCGGAATCGTGCACGGCGGGGGTCTGGCACCCGGCATGAACGCCGCCGCCAGGGACGCCGTCCGACTCGGGATCGCGCGAGGCCACACCATGCTCGGCGTCCACGACGGCTTCGTGGGCCTCAAGGAAGGACGGATCGAGGAACTCTCCTGGGCCCAGGTCGAAGGCTGGCTGGTCGATGGCGGCGCCGAACTGGGACTGCGACGCACCGTGCCGACCGTCGAGGACCTCTATGCCATCAGTCGATCGCTGGAGACTCACCAGGTGGATTCGCTCCTGGTGATCGGCGGCTGGAACGCCTACCAGGCGGCGCACATGCTCTACGACGAACGTGATCGCTACCCGGCCTTCCGGATTCCGATCGTCTGTGTGCCGGCGACCATCGACAACAACCTGCCCGGCTCCGAGCTCGCGATCGGGGCGGACACCGCGTTGAACGTCATCGTGGAGGCGATCGACCGGATCAAGATGTCGGGCAGCGCTGCGAAACGCGCGTTCGTGGTCGAGACCATGGGACGCTACTGTGGCTACCTGGCGATGATGGGCGGGTTGGCCGGTGGCGCCGAGCGCGTCTACCTGCATGAGGAAGGCATCAGCCTGCAGTCGCTCCAAGCCGATCTGGAGTGGCTGCGCAAGAGCTTCGCCTCGGGCCGCAAGCTGTTCCTTGCCATCCGCAACGAAGAAGCCAACGCGTTGTACACCACCGATTTCCTGGCCCGGTTACTCGAGCAGGAGGGCCAGGGCATCTACGACGTCAGGCAGGGCATCCTCGGCCACATCCAGCAGGGTGGCTCCCCCACCCCGTTCGACCGGCTGCTCGCCGTCCGACTGGTCTCGCGGGCGCTGCGGGTGCTGGGCGAGCAGTTGGAGGCTGGGACCTCCGAGTGCTTCGCGGTGGGTCTGATGAAGTCCAAGATGGCGCTGACACCGCTTGGCCACCTCAACGACGCGATGGACCTGCGTTTCCGACGGCCCAAGGATCAGTGGTGGTTGTCGCTGCGCCCAGTGGTGCGCGCAGTCGCCGACGCCGCGCTGTAGTCCGTCTCCGCCGGCCGGGGACACCGGCCGGCGGGAGGCGTCAGCCCCTCAGGGCGCCGTCAGGCGGTGAAGGTGCTGGTGTCGATCACGTAGCGGTAGCGGACCTGTGAGGCGACCACCTTGTCGTAGGCGTCAGTGATGTCCTCGCCGCCGATCACCTCGACCTGGGCGGCCAGGCCGTGCTCCGCGCAGAAGTCGAGCATCTCCTGGGTCTCCGGGATGCCGCCGATCTGAGAACCAGCGAGCACCCGGCGCTGGCTCACCAACGCACCGAGCCGCAGCTCAACGGGGTGTTCGGGCAGGCCCACGTCCACCAGGGCGCCGCCGGTCTTGAGGCAGTTGATCAGACCGTTCAGGTTCTGCTCCCCCGAGACCGTGCTGACGATCAGGTCGAACCGCTTGGACAGCTTGCGCAGCGTGCCCGGCTCGGAGATCGCGTGGTACTCGGTGGCACCGAACCTGCGTCCGTCCGCCTCCTTCGAGCGGGTCTGGCTGATGACTGCCACCTCCGCGCCCATCGCGGCGGCGATCTGGACGCCCAGGTGGCCAAGGCCGCCCATACCCACGATGGCGACCCGCTTGCCCGGGGCCGCCCCCCAGCGCTTCAGGGGCGAGTACAAGGTGATGCCCGCGCACAGCAGTGGAGCAGCCTGCTGCAGCGGAATGGAGTCGGGGATGCGGCAGATGTAGTCCTGCTCCACCGTGATGCAGGTCGAGTAGCCGCCCGCGGTCGGCAGGCCATCGCGGCCCGTCGCGTTGTAGGTCCAGACGCTGCCACCGGGGCCGTCGCAGAACTGCTGCTCGCCGGCAATGCAGTTCGCGCACTCGCCGCACGAGTCGACGAAGCAGCCGACGCCGACACGATCCCCGACCGCGAACCTGGTGACCGCCGAACCCACCTGCGTGACGATGCCTGCCAGTTCATGGCCGGGCACCAGGGGGTAGATGGCCGGGCCCCACTCACCGCGGGCGGTGTGGATGTCGGAGTGGCAGATCCCTGCGAACACGACATCGAACAACACCTCGGTGGGGCCAGGTTCACGCCGGGTGATGGTCGTCTTCGAGAAGCGTCCGGTGGGTGAATCGATCGCGTAGGCAGTGGCCTGTGGCATGGGTATCTCCTTCGTTGGGTTCATTCTGCCGGTGAGCGGCCACCCGGCGCAGCCGACTGCTGGGGGGCGGACGGGCCTCGCTCGGCTGCACGGGGCCGCCGTTGGGGCACTTCAAGACCTGGAGGTTGACCATGTGCGTGCGGGTGAACCCGGAGACGCCATACTTGCCGTGGAAGCTCCGCAAGTAGCCACCGGATTGCCCAGAAAAGGGCCTTTCAGGCTGCACCCTTACCCATTCGCGGGACGCGGATGCTCACCCACCACGACCAGAAAGTTGGTCGATTGCCCGCGGCGGGCAGTTGAGGCGCAGAATTGCCTCACTTCAGGCAGGAGACCTCAATGACGACATCCACCACCGTGACAACCCAGGCCACCTGGGTCTGCGTGGACGGCAACGAAGCGGCGGCCTCGGTCGCCCATCGGCTCAGCGACGTCTGCGCCATCTACCCGATCACCCCGGCCTCACCGATGGGCGAACTCGCGGACGCGTGGAGCGCCCGGGGCCACCAGAACATCTGGGGCAGCGTGCCTCGCATCATCGAGATGCAGTCCGAGGCCGGTGCCGCCGGCACGCTGCACGGCGCCATCCAGGCCGGGGCGCTGGCCACGAGCTTCACCAGCTCCCAGGGCCTGCTGCTCATGCTGCCGAATATGTTCAAGATCGCCGGGGAACTCACCCCCGCGGTGCTGCACGTCGCGGCGCGGGCGATCGCGACCCATGCCTTGAGCATCTTCGGCGACCATTCCGACGTGATGGCTGCCCGTTCCACCGGATGGGCGATGCTCGCCTCCAGCACCGTCCAGGAGGCCCATGACATGGCTGCGATCGCCCATGCCGCCTCGCTCAGCTCACGGGTGCCGTTCTGCCACTTCTTCGACGGGTTCCGCACCAGCCACGAGGTCGCCAGGATCCGGCTGCTCAGCGACGACGAGCTGCGCAACCTGGTCGATGCCGACGCGGTGCTGGCCCACCGCGCCCGGGGCATGAGCCCGGACGCCCCCGTCCTGCGCGGCACGGCCCAGAACCCCGATGTGTTCTTCCAGGGACGCGAAGCGGCAAACCCGTTCCACGACGCGGTTCCCGGCATCGTCGCCGCACTCCTGCAGCGGTTCGCGGCGAGCACCGGACGCCGCTACGACCTGGTGGAATACCACGGCGCTCCGGACGCCGAGCGCGTCATCATCGCCATGGGCTCGGCCGTGAGCACCATCCGTGCCACGGTCGACCACCTGGTCGCCGCGGGCGAGAAGGTGGGAGTGCTGGGCGTCCGGCTCTACCGTCCGTTCCCCGCCGAGGAACTGGCCGCCGCGCTGCCGCCGTCCGTCCGCTCGGTGGCCGTGCTGGACCGTTGCAAGGAGCCCGGCGCACCCGCGGAACCGCTGCACCTTGACGTGGTGACCGCGCTGGCCGACCACGTCGACAACCCCCCCAAGGTGATCGGTGGCCGCTACGGTCTGGGTTCGAAGGAGTTCACCCCCCGCGATGTCGCGGCCGTGTTCGGTGAGCTGGCGACCCTGAACGCCGGTGGACGGGTGAAGCGCCGCTTCACCGTCGGCATCACCGACGACGTCACGCACCTCAGCCTGCACACCGAACCGGGCTTCCGGCTGCCCAGCCGCAGCGTGGAGGCGGTGTTCTACGGCCTCGGCAGCGACGGCACGGTCGGGGCCAACAAGGCGTCGGTCAAGTTGATCGGCGAGAACTCCGACTCCTGGGTACAGGGCTACTTCGTGTACGACTCCAAGAAGTCGGGTTCCACCACGATCTCGCACCTGCGGTTCGGCCCTGAACGGATCGAGGCGCCCTACCTGATCGAAGAGGCCGACTTCGTGGCCGTCCACCAGTTCGGGCTGCTCGAACGCCTGCCCGTACTGGACGTGGCCAAGCCGGGTGCGACGGTGCTGCTCAGCACCCCTCATGCGGCTGACAAGGCCTGGGACCGCCTGCCGGCGGCCGTGCAGCACACGATTCTCGCCAAGGGACTCCAGGTCTTCGTCGTGGACGCGGCTGCCGTGGCCAAGGCCGCGGGGCTGGGCCGGCGGGTGAACACCGTCATGCAGGCCTGCTTCTTCGCCCTCGCCAAGGTGCTGCCGGTTGAGTGTGCCCTCGAGCTCGCCAAAGAGAGCGCCCGGAAGTCCTACTCCCGGCTGGGTTCCCGGGTCGTTCAGGCCAACGTGGACGCGATCGACAGCGCCATCGCAGCGCTGGCGAGACTTGTCATCGGCCAGGCGCCCAGCGAACCCGCAGCCTCATCAGCGGTCGTCGAGGCCGCGGACGCTGCCTGGGCGACCGTCTTGAAGCTCATCGCGGGTGAGGGCGACCTGCTGCCAGTCAGCGCCATGCCTGCCGGAGGCTCCTTCCCCACCGGCACCGCCATGCTCGAGAAGCGTGGCCTGGCCACCGAGTTGCCACAGTGGGACGAATCGCTGTGCATCGACTGCGGCAAGTGCACCTTGGCTTGCCCGCACGCGGCGATCCGCATGAAGGTGTACTCCCCCGACGACCTCGTCGGCGCACCGGCCGGCTTCCAGTCCAAGGCCACCATGGGTCGCGACTTCCCCGCTGGCACCCGACTCACCATCCAGGTGGCGGCGGACGACTGCACCGGCTGCAGCATCTGTGCCACGGTCTGCCCTGCCGCCTCGAAGCATGATCCCTCGCACAAGTCGCTGGATATGGTTCCGGCCGAATCGATTCGCGACGTGACGCGGAACGGCTTCGACTTCTTCCTCAAGCTCCCCGAGGCCGATCGGACGACCGTCCGCACCGACACCGTGAAGGGGTCGCAACTGCTGCAGCCGCTTTTCGAGTTCTCCGGCGCCTGCAACGGCTGCGGTGAGACGCCCTACATCAAGCTGGTGACCCAGCTGCTGGGCGACCGGATGGTCGTCGCAAACGCGACCGGGTGTTCGTCCATCTTCGGCGGGAACCTGCCGACCACGCCCTGGACGACCAACTCGGCAGGTCGCGGCCCCGCCTGGAACAACTCCCTGTTCGAGGACAACGCCGAGTTCGGGATGGGCATCCAGTTGGGCATGGCCGAGCGGGCAACCCAGGCGCGACTGCTCGTGGGCGAGCTCGCCGGCGAGCTGGGGCTCTCTGACGAACTGGTGACCGGCCTGGTCGCCAACGACACCAATGTGACCGATGAGGCGGGCGTCGTCGCCCAGCGGGAGCGGGTCGAGCAGCTCAAGCAGTCGTTGGCGCGAGTGCCGCTGACCCCGCGCACCGCCCTGCTGGGCGCGCTCGCGAACGCCCTGGTGCCGACCTCGGTGTGGGTGATGGGCGGGGACGGCTGGGCCTATGACATCGGCTTCGGCGGTCTGGACCACCTGTTCGCGACCGGGCTGGACATCAACGTGCTGGTACTCGACACGGAGGTCTACTCCAACACCGGAGGCCAGGCCTCGAAGGCCACCCCGATGGGCGCGTCGGCGAAGTTCGCAGCCGGCGGCAAGACCTCCCGCAAGAAGGATCTCGGGCTGCTGGCCAAGTCGTATGGGAACGTGTACGTCGCCCAGATTGCTATCAACGCCAATGAGATCCAGGCGGTGCGGGCCATCAAAGAGGCGGCGGCCTACCCGGGGCCCTCCCTGGTGATCGCGTATTCCACCTGCATCGCCCACGGTCTCGACCTCGCGGACGCCCCGGCGCACCAAAAGGCCGCCGTGGCCAGCGGGCACTGGCCGCTGTATCGCTACCACCCGGCACCCTCGGGTGAGGCTTCCCCGCTGTTCAAGCTCGATTCCAAGGCGCCGTCGTTACCGCTGGCCGACTTCTACGCGAAGGAGACCCGCTACCGGGCGGTCGGCAAGGCAGATCCCGAGCTCGCGGAGCAGTTGCTGGCCCAGGCCCAGGCGGATGCCGAAGAGCGGTACGCCACCTACCTGCGGCTCAGCGAGCATTGAGGCGCTGGCGGTCAGGAATACCCGGCCGCCGGCCGGGGTTGTGCGGGCGTGCGTATCGACATCTGGTCTGACATCGCCTGCCCGTGGTGCTACATCGGCCTGACCCGCTTCGAGCGGGTGCTGGCCGCGTTCGATCATGCCGACGAGGTGGACGTGCGCCTGCATGC
>JBAVKY010000073.1:0-3459 GCA_049688555.1 Propionicimonas sp. | reverse complement strand
CCCGGCGCCTGGGCTCTGGGAGATGATCGTGCCCGGCGTCGCGGTGGACTCCTGGGTGGTGACCTTCACCTTCGTGAACCCGCTCGCCGCGGCGAGGTCGCGGGCCTCCTTCTCGCTGATGCCGCGCATGTTCGGAACGATGCTCTTGCCGACCGCGTAGAACACCACGATTTCGGTGGTGAGCGGCACGCTGTTGCCCTCAACCGGGTTGATGGAGGTGACCTCGTTGGGGGCCGCTGTCACTGGCTCGTTGGGGTCCTCCGTAGGCCTGACCGCGGTGAAGCCGGCATCGTTGAGGATCCGTTCGACGTCACTCAGCTGCCTGCCGATGAGGCCACTGGGGATGGTCTGCTTCTGGGGGCCGACGTTGACCTCGATGACGATCTCCGTACCGACTGGCACCTTGGTGTTGGCCACCACGCTCTGCCTGGTGACTCGATTGACCGTGTCGTCGTCCGGCCCCTGCCAGGTGGACACCTGGGGGACGAGGCCGGCGGCGGTCAGGATCTGGCGGGCATCAGCCACCCGCTGCCCCGCGACCAGCGGGACCGCGACGGTTTCGACCTGGTTCAGCGGATTGAACAGGAAGTACATCCCCACGCTTGCGGCGAGGACGCCAAGGGCGATCAGGAAGGCCCACAGGCTCTTGCGGCGCTTCGGCTCGGGTACCAGTGCCCTCGCCCCCGGCTGGGTTCCGGTGTCGAACGCCGGGGGCGGCAGCGTGGGCGAGGACTGCACCATGGTGGGTTCGCCGGCCCCGGTGGGCACCGGTGGCGGCAGGGTGGCCCGAACCTCCTGGCCCGCCAGCAGCCGTCCGATATCGGCTCGCATCGCCGCGGCGGTCTGGTACCGGTCGGCGGGATCCTTGGCGAGGGCTTTCAGCACGATGGCGTCCATCGCCGGAGACACCATCGGGTCGAGATGGCTGGCGGGGACGGGAGCCTCGCGAACGTGCTGATAAGCGACGCTGACCGGCGAGTCCCCCTGGAACGGCGGACGGCCGACCAGCAGCTCATACAGCAGGCAGCCGGCGGAGTAGATGTCGCTTCGGGAATCGACGGTCTCACCGCGGGCCTGCTCGGGGGAGAGGTACTGCGCCGTACCGATCACCGCCGCGGTCTGTGTCATGGTGGCTGAGGTGTCCGAGACGGCCCGGGCGATGCCGAAATCCATCACCTTGACCGTGCCGTTCGGGGTGAGCATCACGTTGGCCGGCTTGATGTCCCGGTGGACGATCCCGGCCTTGTGGCTGTACTCCAACGCCTCCAGCACGCCTTGGGCGAACTCGAGGGCCTTGCTGGGCTGGATCTGGCGCCCGGTGCGCAGAATGTCGCGCAGGGTGTGCCCCTCGACGAGTTCCATGACGATGTAGGGCACCGATACCCCGGTGGGGGGATCGGGTTCCTCGCCCGTGTCGTAGACGGAGACGATGTTGGGGTGGTTCAACCCGGCGGAGGCCTGCGCCTCGCGGCGGAAGCGCGCCTGAAAAGTGGGGTCGGTGGCCAGGTCGACCCGCAGCTGCTTGACGGCGACGTCGCGGCCCAGCCGCAGGTCGCGTGCTCGGCGTACCTCGGCCATGCCACCACGACCGAGCACGTGGCCCAGCTCGTAGCGGCCGCCCAGCAGCCTCGGCTCCTCAGTCATCGGGTAGTCCTTCCCGTCCTGTTCCACATGGTCCCCCGGGGCAGATGTCCCGCCCTATTGTGGACGACGCAGTGCGCAGGTACCGAATGGGGGGTCATCGCATGGCCTCGAACACGGCTTTGGCCACTGGTGCGGCCACGGTCCCACCGGCGATGTCGGTGGTGTCGATTTCGGCGTCCTCGACGAAGACGCCCACCGCGAGGTGGAGTTCCCGCGCGTACGCGGTGAACCAGGCGTACGGTCGTCGCTCGTTGTCGGAATGGGCGGTGCCGGTCTTGCCGCCGATCTCAAGCCCCGGCACCTGAGCCCGCCACCCGGTTCCGGACTGGACGACACCCAGCATCATGGCGCGCAATTGCTCGGCGGTCGACTTGCTCACCGCCACCGATTGCTGCTGCGGACGGGTTTCGTTGACCACGCTCAGGTCGGCGTTGCGGACCCGCTGCACGATGTAGGGCTGCATCACGACGCCGTCGTTGTCGACCGCCGCTGACACCATGGCCATCTGCAACGGGGTGGCAGCCACCTCGTACTCGCCGATCGCGCTCATCGCGGTCTGCGCGTCGTCCAACTCGTCCGGGAACTTGCTGGCAGCACCGCCGATGTCGCTGAGGAAGCTGGTCCCGAAGCCGAACTTTTCCGCTTGGGCGCGCAGGTCGTCACCCCCGATCTCGACGCCAAGTCGCGCGAAGCCAGGGTTGCACGACACCTTGAGCGCCTGGGCGAGGGTGATCTCGCTCCCCCCGCAGTTGCCGGCGATCACAACGGTGGAACTGGGAAGCCGGTAGTCGCTGGCGTCGATGGTGGAATCTGGTGACATGCCACCCTCGAGCGCTGCCGCGGAGGTGATCAGCTTGAAGGTCGAACCGGGCGGGTAGATTTCCTTCGCGGCGCGGTTGGCCATCGGCTTGTCGGGGTCGGCCTGGAGTTTCTTCCACGCCTGTTGCGAGGCGGTGAGATCGTGCGTCGCTAAGTCGTTGGGATCGTAGCTGGGCGTGGTCACCAGCGCCCGGACCGCTCCGGTCCTGGTGTCCAAGGCAACCACCGCGCCCTTGCGTCCGGCCAGCGCGTCCCAGGCGGCCTGCTGGGCGCGGACGTCCAGTGTCGTCTCAACCGTCCCGCCACGCGGGGTTGACCCGGTTGCCAGGTTGATCAGTCGGTTGAGGAACTGGGAATCGTCGGCCCCCGAGAGCTGAGCGGAGTACGACTTCTCGAGCGCCGAGGCCCCAAAGAAGTAGCTGTAGAAGCCGGTCACCGGGGCATAGAGCTCACCGCTGCCGTAACTGCGCTGGAACTTGAACTGGTCCTTCACCGCACTGGTCTCGGCGATCTTGGACTTGCCGGCCAGGATCGGGCCACGGTCCTGGGCGAACCGGGCGTCGGTGACCCGGCGGTTGTTCGGTTGATCGAGCAGGTCCGACTGGCGTGCGATGTAGGAGTAGCTGAGGTTCAGCATCAAAGCGGCGAACAGCACCATGGCGGTGACCGCCACCCGTCGGATCGGGCCGTTCATGATGGCCCGTCCGTCCTGGCGACGACCTGGGTGACCTCATCGGCAGGGCTCGGCCTTGCGGCGGCCGGAACTCCGGTGGCCACGGGCTCTGGAGCGACGGCGTTGAGGTCGATGAGCTGGGTGGACTCCTCGGCCAGGGAGTGGACGGGGCCTGCGGCACTCGCCTCAAGAGCTGGGCGCCGCACGTGGTGGGTGATGACCAGCAACAGGGCGATCATCACCCAGTTGGCCACCAGTGAAGAGCCGCCCTGGGACATGAAGGGTGTCGTCAGACCGGTCAGCGGCAGCAGTCGCGTGACGCC
>JBAVKY010000072.1:0-11304 GCA_049688555.1 Propionicimonas sp. | reverse complement strand
GCGTCGTTGCGCATGCGAGCGGCACGCGCCCCCGGCCCGGGCGGGGGCCCCGGCGCGTCGCTGAGATCATCGGCATCCTCGGCGCCGTCCTCGCCATCGGCGGCCAGCTGGGCACCGGAGGGCGCCTCGAGCGGTACCGTCACGACGCCAGGCAGCTCCACCTGCACCGGCATGGCATCCGCCTGCGTCCCGAGGGCCACGCCGGCCAGGACAAGTCCCCGGCGCCGGATCCGCAGGTCCTCGACCAGGAGGACCCCGTCGGGCTGCTCCACCCGCCCAGCCACCTCCTCAGCCAGGGCGACCCACTGCTGGCCGACGATGTCCCCGGCGAGCGCCGCCGTGCCCTGTGGCGCCGCCTGGGACATGCTTGCCCAAGCAGCGCCGCTGCTCAGGACCTGCACGAGGGCGTCAGCGAGCCCCTGGATGGATCCGTCGGGAACCAGGCGACCGTTCACCCCGTCCACGACGAGCTCGGCGGGCCCGTAGTCCACGTCGTAGCTGATCACGGGCGTTCCCACGGCAAGGCTCTCCGCGACCGCCAGCCCGAAGCCCTCACGGCGCGAGGTCAGGATCGAGGCAGCCGCCCCTCCCAGCACCATGTCGGGCTCCTCGGTGAAGCCTCGGAACGACACGACACCGTCAAGGCCAAGGTCATGGGTGAGGGCCTGGAGCCGCTCCAGGTCGGGTCCCCTGCCGTAGATGTCCAGATGCAGTCCCGGTACGGACCGGTGCGCGATCTGGACGGCACGCAGGCTGTGGTCTATCCGCTTGACCGGGTCGAGGCGTCCCAGCTGCACCACGAGGTGGGCATCACGGGACTGCTCGAACTGGGTCGTCACAGGATCGACGATGTTCGGGATCGTGCGGACGTCCACGCCCGGGAGGTCCTCGCGAAGATGCTGGGCCTGGCGTCGGGTCGGGGCGACGACCACGTCAGCGCCCGAGGCGAACGGCAGGAATCGGTCGGTGAGCTTCGGCCTGCCCGCGATGCCCCGGTACCGGGAGCGGGCCTCTGCCGGCCGAGCAGCGCCAGACCCAGCAGCGCTCGGGCCGCCACCGGCCCCCTGGTCGGCGGCCAGCCCCCCGATCACCCCCGCCGAAGCCACGGGGAACTCATCCCGGGTGGGACGAGGCGACCGCTTCCGGCGCCCCTGGCGCGGGTCGTGCCGATGCGCGAGGTGGACGGTCATGATCCGACCCACGTACGGGTTGCGCATCATCGCCACCGGAGCGTAGGTGACCGGGGAGTCGGCGAAAATGACTGCGCCGGGGATGCATCCGACCAGCCAGTCCAGCCAGTCGGCCACGCGGTGATCACGGGAGAAGGTATCGTCCGTGGGCCGGCTCCAGGACGCCCGGAAGCGCCGACTGCGCCGCTGGTAGTGGTGGACGAGCGTTCCCCTGGGAAGCAGGCCGCGTTCCCGCCAGACGGCCAGGGTCTCCTCGATCTCCGGCTGGAGATGGATGGTCGCCACGTGCGTGTCCCAGCCGGCCGCATCGAACAGGTCCAGCCGGCGCAGCCACGCCCGCGTCAGGCCGCCCTTCTGGTCCCTGAGGTTGCTGAAGACGAACAGCGCCACGGGCCGACCCGCCAGTTCCGGGCGGGTCATCTCGGGCACACGCGAATCGTAGTCGCGCGTGCCTGCTGAACGTCTGCGCGCGACGTCCCGACGTCCAGTCCCAGGACTGGCGGCAACTTGGCTGGCGTGCCTGCATCCGAATGCGGGTCGGCGCCGGAATAACAGGCGACCGCACACGGCGGCTCCAAACCGAGGAGGAAGCAATGAATCTCAAGGCAGCAGCTGCGGCCGGCGTCTCCGCTCTCCTGATCCTGTCAGGCTGCTCGAGCACCGGCGACGACTCGTCCACGACGACTTCCGAGTCGGCCAGCGCGTCGTCAGCAATGCCGGAACCCGGCACGATCGCTGAGGTTGCCTCGGCGAACTCCGAGTTCAGCACGCTCGTGGCGGCCGTCAGCGCAGCCGGCCTGGTCGAGACGCTCAGCGGTACCGGCCCCTACACGGTGTTCGCCCCGACGAACTCGGCCTTCGAGGCCCTCCCCGAGGGCCTGGTGGAAACGCTGCTGAAGCCTGAGAACAAGGAGGCCCTCACCAGCATCCTGACCTATCACGTGGTCCCCGGTGAGGTGACCTCCGACCAGATCGTCCCCGGCGATGTCAAGACGGTGGAGGGCTCGACTCTGACGATCTCCACGGACGGCGGAGGCGTGTCGGTCAACGATGCAAAGGTCACGACGGCCGACGTGGACGCATCCAACGGCGTGATCCATGTCATCGACAAGGTACTCGTGCCGGAGAGCGTCGATCCTGCCGAGCTCAAGTAGTCAGTCCCGCCAGACCTGAATGAGCCCCGGCGCGGGGGTGCTGTCAGCCGGCGCCCCCGCGCTCAGGCCGATCAATCCCCGTCGCGTGCTCGATCTCCGCGGCGTGGTCGGGGACGAACCTCTGCAATTCGCGCGGGGGCCGCCGGTAGCCGGCCGTAGCAGGTCGCTTGGGCAGCTCCAGCCGCGGCTTCTCCACATGCGCGTAGGGGACCGTGCTCAGCAGGTGGTGGATCGCGTTGATGCGAGCACGACGCTTGTCGTCGGACTCGACAACGTACCAAGCAGCCGTCTGGGTGTCGGTGTGGACGAACATATCGTCCTTGGCGCGGGAGTACTCCTCCCACCTCGTGATCGACTCGAGGTCCATCGCAGAGAGTTTCCACCGTCGCATCGGGTCGTCCAGTCGCGACCGGAACCGCGCCTCCTGTTCCTCGTCGGAGACGCTGAACCAGTACTTGCGCAGCAGGATCCCATCCTCGACGAGCATCCGCTCGAAGATCGGCGCCTGATGCAGGAAGCGGCGATACTCGTCGGCTGTGCAGAACCCCATGACCCGCTCGACGCCCGCCCGGTTGTACCAGGACCGGTCGAACAGGGCGATCTCGCCGGCGGCCGGCAGGTGCGGGACGTAGCGCTGGAAGTACCACTGCGTCTGCTCCCGCTCGGTCGGGGCGGGCAGCGCGACGATGCGAGCCACCCGGGGGTTGAGGTACTGCGCGACCCGCTGGATCGTGCCGCCCTTCCCGGCCGCATCCCGCCCCTCGAAGATCACGACGAGGCGAGCCCCGGTGGACCTCACCCACTCCTGCATCTCCACGAGCTCAGCCTGCATGCGGAACAGCTCCGCCTCGTAGAGCGCCTTGTCCATCCGCTTCGTGCGGGGCAGGGCGGATGGCTCCTCAGCCTCATGCGGCTTGGGTGGTGCGGTGGGGGCCTTGCCCGACTTCGTCGCCATGGGTGCCAATGTAGCCAGACGTCTCCCGGGCTGTCGGGCATTGGGGTCGTCCCGCGGCTCTGGCTCTGGCTCTCGAGGGTCCTGCCCGATTCCCGCCAAGGGGACGTCGTCGTACTACCTGGACAGCACGACAGCCGCTGAGGTCTTCGAGAGGTATCCGTACTTGGCGGCCACCACGACCCGGTACGTGCCCTTCGCCAGGTTCAGGGTGCGCGACTCGGAGGCTCCGTAGGTCTTGTAGGTGGTTGACAGCGTGGTCCAGGACCCCGTGCTGCCCCGCTTCTGGACCTTGAACGTCCAGTATCCAGAGCCCTTGTCCGGGTTGACGTCGACGTAGAGGGAGCCTCCGCTGTCCAGGGCCTTGACCGCCACTGCGGCCGAGGGCGGGGGCGGCGTGACCGCGGCCGACGGTGCCGACGACGGCGAGCTGCCGGCCACGTTGCGGGCCGCGACTGTGAACCGATAGGAGACACCGGGTGCCAGACCCGACCAGGTCAGCGCATTGGCAGCGGTGGCCTTGGTCTGCCCACCGGGAGAGACCTTCACGGTGTAGCCGGTGACCGCCGAGCCACCGTTGGACGCGGGCGGGGTCCACGCAAGGCTGATGGCCGAGATGGTGAGGGTGCTCGTGTACACCTTCGTCACGCGCACCGCCGAGGGCGCCCCCGGCACCGTGCGCGGAATGATCGCCTTGGAGGCAACCGATCGGGGCGACGTGCCGACCGCGTTGCGGGCGACTGCCGTGAACGTGTAGCTGGCTCCGTTGGTCAGCCCCGTCACGGTGCATGACACCGATCCGGTCGTGCTGCAGCTCCGACCACCAGGGGACGCGGTCGCCGTGTAGCCGGTGACCGCCGAGCCCCCGTTGCTGCTGGGAGCCGTCCACCGGACGACCGCGGAGGCGTTGCCCGCAGTCGCCGAGACCCCCGTTGGCGCGCCCGGTGCGACGGGCGCTGACTTGGCGTTCAGCGCGGCCCGGTCGGCTCTGACCAAGCCGTAGCCGTAGACCTGGTCCCGACCGTCGCCGGAGGCATCATCGGCGGCAGTGGCCAGGAGGATGCTCTCGACCTGCCCACGGCTCAGCGCGGTGTTGGCCGCACGGACCAGGGCAGCCGTGGCCGAGACGAAGCCGGTGGCCATCGAGGTCCCGCTCATGAAGCCCCAGGAACCGCCCGGGATGGTCGACAGGATGGAGCCCCCGGGTGCCGCAAGATCGATGAACGAGCCTGAATTCGAGAACGGCGATCGCGCGAGGTCCTTGTCGACACTGGCGACACCTATCACGCCGGAAAGGGCCGCCGGGTAGAGAGGAACGCCGTCGCTGGAGCTGTTGCCAGCGGCAGCTGCGACCGTGGCTCCCCTGTCTGTGGCGTACTGCACAGCCTCCGCCAACACGACGCTGTCATACGACGTCCCCAGTGACAGGTTGATCACCTGGGCGCCGGCATCGACGGCCGCGATGATCCCGCTGGCGACCGTGGCCAGGTCACCGCTGCCCGAGGCGTCCATCACCCGGACGGGGAGGACGCTCACCTGGTTGGCGACGCCGGCTACGCCGACTCCGTCCAGGGAGGCCGCGATGATGCCGGCGACGTGCGTGCCATGCCCATTCGGATCTCCGCTGTTGCCGTCACCGACCAGGTCGATGGCGGGCAGCGCGCGGTCGGCCAAGTCCGGGTGCGTGGCGTCGACGCCGGTGTCGATGACGGCCACCTTCACCCCTGAGCCGCGGGTGATTGGCCAGGCGGACTCGGCGTGAACGGCTGTCAGACCCCACTGCTCGGTTCCTGGCTCCGCACCCATGCGCGGCTGCACCGAGGCGGTGTGCTCCGCGGGCGTGACCGAGACCCGCACGACGTGGTTCAGCTCCGCGGACACCCCAGGCTTCTTGTCGAGGTGCTCGACCAGCTTCTTGGCGTCGGCCTGGGTCCGGGCCCTCAGCTTGCGGACCTTGGTGCGGTTCTTGCTGACGTCTACGGTGACGACCTCACGGGCGACGGATCCCAGATCATCATCGGTGGAGGTGACGTCGTCGGCCGGTAGGGGCAGCACAGCGTCGGTTGGTCCACTGCCGACGACGCTCACGGTGCCCGCAGTCGCCGCGCTCGCGCCCGCGACGGGCAAGGCCGCCAGCAGTGCGGCGGTAAGAGCGATCACCATCGAACGGTGCGCGGATGGGTGTATCACGATGCCCTGCCCCCTGGAACTTGCCTGCCCCCTGTTGCAGCCGAGCCGCTGGATGGCACCTTACCAGCCGCCGTGACCGGGCCCTTGCCAGCAAGATGGACGGGAACCAGCCGGAGCGCCCGCGACTGAGCGTCGCCGATGGTCACGCTGATGACGCTCGTCGGATTCTTTCCACTTGTGCCTGCCGCGTCACCCCACGCCTCCCGTGGCTACCGCGACTTTGCCGGGGCCCCTTCGAGGAAGGCGTGTGTTCCATGGAGCCGCCTCAGGGATTCGAACCCTGGACCTACGCATTACGAGTGCGTTGCTCTACCCCTGAGCTAAGGCGGCGTGAGTCCTGCACCGGGACGGCGCAGGACCACCGGACAATTGTACCGATGCCCCGGGGCACGGCCAAAATGCGGCGGATGCAGCGGATGCCGCGTCGCGTGCGCGCTGCGCAACTGGAGGCCCGGATCCGAGTTCGAACCCGTAGCGACTGCCGCTCAAGAACGACCGCTCGATGATCCTGGTCGACCACCGTGAGATCCCAGCCGTTGGCCTCGCTCCAAGGGACGGCCAGCGGCCCCTTCCCCATCCACGGACCATCCGGGCCGTCGCGCCAGGTGTCATCAATTACCACCATGCATCCCCGCCGCGCCGCTCGTGCGAGTCCCTGCATGGCCTTCAGGTGCATTACCTCGCACTCGTGCTGGTCGATTCGCGAACCGAGGAACTCCTCGTACCGGCGCTGGCGGTCCTCGCTGTGCTTGCCGTGATCGAAGTCATAGGCATCCAGGTACACGACGTCGTAGGCGCGCCTCCCACGAGCGATGTACTCCTCGCCCTTGTCCGTCACTGCGGTGAAGGGCACGCCCATGTGGGCGAAGAGCTGGCGCGCGCGCTCCGTGTTGGCCGGGTCCATGTCGCACGTGGTGAAGCTCCAGCCGTTGTCGCGGCAGACCTCGGCCAGCACCCTCGTGGAGTCCTGCACGGGGCTTGGATCTCGGGTCGTCCCCACCTCGAGCATGTGGATGCCCTGCCGGCCCAGCCATTCGGGGCGTCGCTCGCGCACCGCATTCACCAGCAGCCTGTGGCCGTGCTCCATCGTGCCCTCCCTCATCGAGACCAACCGTTGGAAAGCGGCGACCGCCGCCGAGTGCAGGACCTCATGGCGACCCGTCCGAGACCGCAGCCCCGATGGGGGGGCCCACCGCGCCCAAGCCGCGGTGGCGCTCCATAAGCCGCACGACGGCGTCGGCAGCGCGATCCGCCGAGGGCAGCGCCGGATCCACGTCCACCTGCCCCTCGAAGAACGCCCGGGCCCGGCTTCGGTAGTCCGCTCGCCACCCCATGGCGGTATGGAGCGCCGACACGAGTTCGGCGTGACTCGACGTCTTCAAGAACGCGCCGCGCGGATCTTGGAACGTGGGCACCCGCTCCCCGTGGGGGTTGTGGTAGATGACCGGGACCCCGCGCGCCATCGCTTCGAACACGACCGTGCTGAACCTCGTGACGAGCACGCCGCACCGAGTGAGCTCGTGCCGAAGGGGGTCGACGGCGATGGGGAGGTCCATGCCGAGTTCCGGCTGGGCCGGATGCAGCGAGACGCGATATCCCACGCCTGCCTCATTGGCGGCAGCCTCGACCGACCGCATCCACGGTGCAGCAGCCTCTGGCATCACGTCGTAGGTGAAGTTCAGGTTGACAAGGACGTCGTCCTTGTCCGTCCCATGGATGCCCAGGGCCCAGATTCTCTCGAGCCGACTGCTGCCCACCACGTGGACCGGCCTGTCCGGCAGCGCTGCCACGTCATTGCGCCCCTGCCCCAGGACGTAGTCGGCCGTGCGGTAGGCCGAGCGGTGCCTGCCCGTGTCCGCGTCCTCGAAGTCCTGAACACCCTCGACCTTCGCGAACGTCGCCGCGCCGACACTCTGTGCAGCGTTCACGAGGTGGCGAGATTGACGCCCCCAGTCGTTGAGGACCACGACTCCGTCCAGGGAGGCGTGCAGCGGGAGCTCCGGGTCCCACGCGACAGCCTGGTCCGTGTAGCGACCGATCTCGTTCAGGATGATCGCATCGTGCCCGGGACCCGCGCTCAGGTAAGCCCGGCGACCACGTTCCCGCAGCGCCTCGAGCAGAGGTCCCAGTTCATCGACGTGGTACCGGCTCTGCGGCACGAGGAGCACGGCGTTCTCTAGGTCCAGCACGGAAGGATCCGTCACCAACTCGACGCGGGCTACATGGCGCACGCGAGCGGCAGTCCCACTCTTGGTGAACACCGACACCGCCCGGTCCAGCGGCAGGGGCGCGCAGGAGCCCACTGGACGGGGACCAGCGACGGGCGACGGCGTCGAAGCTACCGCTGGTTCGGGCCCTCCGCGCGAGGCCTGACTCGTGGCTGAGTCCACCGCAGCCTGCAGCGTGCCTCGCAGTGACAGGCGTGCCTCGGCGTCCGCGGCTGACGTGAGCCCGAGGCGTCGCACCGCGTACCCCTCAGCAGCCCGAGCAACCGTCGAGCTCCCGCTGGCTGCCAGGACATGACCGTCGATGAGGGTGAGCACCCGGTCGATCTGATCCTGATCACCTGTCGCGGCGGCGAGGGCCAGGAAGTTGACGCGCCGCTGGAGAGTCGACACCGACCTCTGATACTGCCAGAACGGGAGGAGGAACGGATCCGGCCCGGGCAACTCCGCAGCCGCCAGGGCTCGGTCCAAGTAGTCATGGATCGTCGCATAGACTTCCACGTGAAGCGCAGGATCGCGCCGGATCATCGACGCGACGCGCTGTCGGTACGCCACGCCAACGACCGGCGCGTAGGCGACCGCGTAGCCCGCGCGCAGCAGGCGGGACCAGAGTTCGAAGTCCTCCGCGCTGTGCAGCCCCTCGTTGAACCCGCCCAGCGAGGCGATCACATCCCGACGGAGCAGGGGGGCGCTCGCGATGAACGGGGTGTCCCAGTGCGACCCCAAGTACGTGGCGTGGCGCTTCTCCGGCGCGGCTGCTGCCATCAGTGGCGGCTCCGCGTCCTCGGGCACGGAGGACCACGCGCAGTACGCGCCGGCCCAACCTGGATCGGTCCGCACAGCGTCCAAGCGGGCGGAGATGGAGTCAGCGGTGAGGAAGTCATCCCCGTCCAAGAAGGTGATCCACTCCCCCTTGGCCCACACGAGGCCTGTGTTCCGGGCTGCGCCGAGCCCGGCGTTCCCCTCGTGCGAAAGGACCCGGAATCGCGGGTCCCGGGCAGCGAACTCCAAGGCGATGTCCATGCTCAGGTCAGTGGACGCGTCATCGACCACCAGGCACTCGAAGTGCGGGAAGTGCTGCCGCTGGACGCTCCACAGGCACTGGGCCAGATAGGCCCGCTCGTTGAACGCAGTGACGACGACGGTCACCGGATTCGTGTCCGAGAAGCTGCCCGTGAACGCCTGTGGCTGGAAGTCGCGGTGCGAGGCCACCGGGGCTCTCGGATCCGGCGTCAGCCGAGACTGCGCTCCGGCAAGGCTGCGCACCTTGCCGGCGAGTTGCCGCCCACGCCGACGCACACCCCGCACCAGACGTCCTGCCGTGCGACGCCCGCTCGACGCCCCCCTCGCACGTCCCTGTGCATCCGAGGATGCCCGACCGGTTCTCACTCGGAACTCAGCTTCGCAAGCACTCCTCCATCCACCAGCAACTCAGCGCCGGTGATGTACGCGCTGCTGGCACGGTCGAGCAGGAAGCCGATCGCCCGCGCCACGTCGTCCGGGTCCGCCACAGTGCGCGCCGGGACCTTCGCGGCCAGGACGGCCATCGCAGTCTCCTCGTCGCCATCCTCGGGTCGGCGGACCAACCCGGCACGCAGCATCGGCGTGTCGGTCGCCCCGGGCAGCACGGCGTTCACGCGCACCTCAGGAGCCAGGTCGAGCGCCGCCGCCCGGACCCAACCGCACAGGGCGGCCTTGCTGGAGGCGTAGGCGGCGATCCCTGGCGTGGTCGCCCTGGCGTGGACGGAGCCGACCGCGACCACAGCACCGAACGACTCACGCAGCTCCCCCCGAACCTCGGCCACGATCTCATCCAGGGCCACGAGGTTCACCTGCAGCGTTCGGATCCAGTCCTCTGGCGCCACGCCCCCAGCGGGGGCCACCACCTGCACGGCAGCTGCGTGGACCACACCCGCCACGGGCGGCGTCGCGCCGCGACCGAGCAGAGCACGAATCGCTTCCCGTGCTGCGCCGGGGCGAGCGAGGTCAGTGGGCAGGGTCACCCAGTCGGAGTCCGCGGGCGCCGGGGCAACGTCGAGGCCGACCACGTGCCACCCAGCCGCGCGCAGGCGGCGACAGGTGGCCGCCCCGATGCCCCCGGATGATCCGGTGACGACTACCGTCGATCCAGTCACGCGCCCTCACTCCTCAAAGTAGGCGAACAGGTTCTCGACAGCCCGCGCGCTTGTGCGCTCCACGCCCTCGGTCGTGTTGGATCCGTTATGGGATCCGAGGATCACCGAGTCGAGCGCCCTCAGCCGGCTGTCGGGAGGCAACGGCTCCACTTCGAACACGTCGAGCGCAGCGCCTGCCAGCCGGCCCACCTCCAGAGCCTCGATGAGGGCCTCCTCGTGCACCAGCGGCCCTCGGCCCGTGTTGACAAGAACGCTGCCCTGTCGCATCAGCCCAAGCGCCGTCGCATCGATCATGTGATGGTTGCCCGCGTTCAGGGGCGCGTTGAGGCACACAGCCCACGAGCCCGCCAGCAGGTCCGGCAGATCCACGACCTCGACACCTGCGGCGCGTGCTCGGTCCTGGGACTGCGGAGCGGGATCGAATCCGAGGACGCGCATGCCGAATCCCTGCCCGCGCCTGGCTGTGGCCAGCCCGATCGAGCCGAGACCCACGACACCGAGCGTGCGGCCAGCCAGGGTCACGCCCTCCACCTTCAGCCACCGACCGTCGCGCACGGCACGGTCGATCCGGTGCAGCCCACGGGCCAGCATGAGCACGTACCCCATCGTGACGTCGGCTACCTCGTCGCCGAACACCCCCGGTGTGTTGGTCACCGTGATGCCGCGCTCCGCCGCCGCCGCCTTGTCTATCGCGTCGGTTCCCACGCCCCACTTGGAGATGATCCGCAGCCGGGGCGCGGCGGCCAGGACCCGGGCGGAGAGGATGTCATCACCAGCGATGATCCCGTCCACGTCGCCGAGGATCTCGAGGAGCTGCTCCTCGCCGAGCTGCTGGTCCACCTCCGGCTGGATGACGTCGATGCCCCGAGCTGCGAATGCGTCGAGGTACCGCGGCATCTCTCGCTGCATCTGCGCGCAGGACACCACAACCCGGCGCCGACGAGCCGCGGGCTCCTCTCCATCCGGGGATGGCGCCCGGGCCGGCCCTGAGGGTGCGGGCTCATGCACGGTAGCCCGCACGCCACAGCGCCTCGGCCAAGCGGAAGTCGCGCTCCTCGTCGATGTCCGTCGCCTCAAGGGGGTCGATCTCGAACATCATGGGACTCGCGCCGATCCTGTTCCCCCGTGAGACCAGCACCTCCTTGGTGAACAGATACGCGCACGAGTTCTCGATGTAGACCGGATCGAGGTCCTGGGTTCGCAGGAGGACGTCAGGGTCATGGTTGACTGGCGCCCCGTGGGCGTCCCAGAGCCGCGCCTGGATCCGGGTGACGGTGAACAGCGAGTCCGCCCTCCCGGCTTCCGCGGCCGCATGGAACCGCTGCACCGCCTCCCTGACCGTCGCCGGCTTCAGGAGTGGGTTCGTGCTGTGCGTCTGCAGGTACACGTCGGCATCGACCTGCGCCACATCATTGAGCAGGATCGTGTTCATCGGGATCTCGCCAGCCCGCAGGTGCT
>JBAVKY010000071.1:0-7028 GCA_049688555.1 Propionicimonas sp. | reverse complement strand
TCGACCCGGCCAAGGACCAGTCGTACGTACTGGGCGTGCTTGACGCCGACCAGCTGGCCGGCTGTGCGTTCCCGCTGGGAGATGCGACGAAGGTGGAGGTCCGCGCGGAGGCGGCCCGGCTCGGGCTATCCGTGGCGGCCAAGCCGGACAGCCACGACATCTGTTTCATCCCGAGCGGGGACACCGCCGGGTTCCTGCGCGGTCGGCTTGGTGACGTGCCGGGGGAGGTCGTCGACGCCGAAACCGGGGAGGTGCTGGGCGGCCACGATGGCGCGTTCGCGTTCACTGTTGGCCAGCGCCGAGGTGTCGCGTTGGGGCGCGCGGCTCCAGACGGCGCGCGGCGCTACGTGGTGGACGTCGACGTCGCCCGGCGGCGGGTGGCCGTCGGGCCGGCGGCCATGCTGGATGTGCACCGGATCAGCGCGATCCGGCCGCGGTGGTGCGGGTCGCCCCCGTCGGGTTCGTTCACGGCCGGCGTGCAGGTGCGCGCGCATGCCCAGGAGGTCGCTGCGGTGGTCTCCATCACGACGGACGGGTTCACCGCGGAGTTGGGGGCCCCCATCCGCGGGGTTGCTCCGGGGCAGGCGGCGGTGCTGTACGAGGGGACCCGGGTTGTTGGTTCGGGAACGATCACGCGCGGGGTGGGGTGAGGTCCGCTCGTCTGGCAACCGATCCATCGGCTACACATGCCTTCCACGAGTTTCCGCCATGGCTAGCCGCCAGACTGGTCCCAGTGACGGGAGGAGTCATCGTGCCGCCGAGGGCGAAGAAGACGCAGGCGTTGGGGCTCGAGGCGTCGTTGTGGGAGTCAGCCAACCGGCTGCGCTCCAACATGGATGCCGCCGAGTACAAGCACGTCGTGCTCGGGCTGGTGTTCCTGAAGTACGTCTCCGACGTCTTCGACAAGCGTCACAAGTACCTGCTCGCTGCCACCACGGACCCTGACTCCGACTACTACGAGGTTGACGAAGCCGGTCGGCTGGCCGTGGTCGAAGACCGCGACGAGTACACCTCAGAGGGCGTGTTCTGGATTCCCGCCGGGCACCGCTGGTCAGACCTGCGTGCCGCGGCGAAGCAACCGGACATCGGGCAGCGCATCGACGCGGCCATGGAAGCCATCGAGAAGGACAATCCGACTTTGCGCGGCGTGTTGCCGAAGTCGTACGCCCGGCGCGAGCTCACCCCTGCCACCTTGGGAGGGCTGATCGACACATTTTCCCGGGACGACCTGGATTCCGAGGAGAACACCGACCTCGACGTTCTGGGCCGGGTGTTCGAGTACATGGTCGGCAAGTTCGCCTCGGCTGAGGGCAAACTCGGCGGGGAGTTCTACACCCCCCGCAGTGTGGTGCAGACGCTGGTGGAGATGCTCGAACCGTTCAACGGCCGCGTGTTCGACCCCGCCTGCGGCTCCGGGGGCATGTTCGTGCAGGCCGACCGGTTCGTCCGCGCCCACGCCGGCAACCGCAACGACATCGCCGTCTACGGCCAGGAGCAGAACCCCACCACCTGGCGGCTGGCCAAGATGAACCTCGCCCTGCGCGGCATCGACGCCAACCTCGGACCCCAGTGGGGCGACTCGTTCCGCAACGACCTGCACCCCGACCTGCGCGCCGACTTCATCCTCGCCAACCCACCGTTCAACATCTCCGACTGGGGCGGCGAGCAGCTGCGCGACGACCCCCGATGGAAGTACGGCACCCCGCCGACGGGCAACGCCAACTTCGCGTGGATCCAGCACATGCTGGCCCACCTCGCCCCGACCGGGACCATGGCCACCGTCCTCGCCAACGGGTCGCTGTCGTCGAAGCAGTCCGGCGAGGGTGAGATCCGCCGCAACCTGATCGACGCCGATCTCGTCGAGTGCATCGTCGCCCTGCCCGCCCAACTGTTCTACACGACCGGCATCCCGGTCTGTCTGTGGTTCCTCACCCGCGACAAGACCGACCGCGCCGTGCGCTCCGAGCGCCCACAGCGTGACCGTCGTGGCGAGGTGCTGTTCATCGACGCCCGCAGTCTCGGCTCCATGATCGACCGCACCCTGCGTGAGCTGTCGGCCGAGGACATCCGCCGGATCGCCGACACCTACCATGCGTGGCGCGGCGAGCCAGACCTGCCTGAGTACGCCGACGTGTCGGGGTTCTGCGCCGGCGTCACGCTCGACACGATCCGCGAGCATGACCACGTCCTTACGCCAGGCCGGTACGTCGGCGTCGAGGAAGCGGAGGACGATGGCGAGCCCTTGGAGGCGAAGATCGCCCGGCTCACGGAGGACATCCGGGAGGGGTTCGATCAGAGGTCGAAGCTGCAGGCCCAGGTGCTTGCATCGTTGAAGCTGCTGACGGTGCGCGATGAGTGATGCTTGGGAGTCGACCGACTTGGCCGCGGTTTGCTCCGACGGGGGTGTGATCCAGACAGGTCCGTTCGGCAGCCAACTGCATGCTCACGACTACGTGCCCAAAGGCGTGCCGGTCGTAATGCCAGTCAACATCGGCGACAACCGCGTTATCGGGGATGGGATCGCGATGGTCTCGGAGGCCGACGCCACGAGACTCTCGCGTCATAGGCTGCGGCCCGGTGACATCGTCTACTCGCGCCGCGGCGACATCACCAGGCGGGCATTGATCCGGGGCGACAACGAGGGCTGGCTCTGCGGCACCGGTTGCCTACTGGTGCGGCCAGGCTCAGCAGTCGAGCCTGCATGGCTGTCGTATTGGCTAGGAAGCCCTTGGACACACGAACACCTCAAGCGGCGAGCGGTCGGGGCCACGATGCCCAATCTCAATACCGGCATCCTGAGCGAACTCCCAGTCGATCTCCCTCCTCTTGACCAGCAACGGGCGATTGCTCATGTGCTCGGCTCGCTGGACGACCTCGTCGAGATCGATCGTCAGGAAGCCCGCCGGGCGAGGGCACTCGCGTCCGCGATCGGGGCGAGGTTCCTGACCGAGGTGGCCGCGATCGCGCCGAGGACGACCCTTCCCGAGATCGCAGAGATCGCGAAGGGATACTCGTACAGCAGCGCCGAGCTCGCGCCCGGAGGCGGTTCGTGGCTGGTGGGTCTGAAGAACGTGGGGCGCGATGGGTCGTTCCAGCGGCGAGGGTTCAAGCCCTTGACGCCCCTCGCCGTCAAGGAGCAACAAGTCATCGACAACGGCGACGTCGTGGTCGCTCAAACGGACCTGACGCAGCAACGCGAGGTCGTCGGGCGCCCAGTAAGGGTGCGCCGGGGCCTGCTGGCGGGCAGATTCGTCGCGAGTCTAGACCTGGTGATCGTCCGCCCCCGGTCGGGCTTCACGCGTGAGTACGTATTCGCTGCGCTCAGCAGCGCCGAGTTTCGGTCTCATGCCCTTGCCTACTGCAACGGGACGACCGTTGTGCACATGGGCGCTCGCGCGCTTCCAGAGTTCGAAGTGCCCGTGCCCCCCATGGACAGCATGCAGCGCCTCTCCGAATGCGTCCGTCCTCTGTGGGAGTTGGCGGACCAGGCGGACGCCGAAGCTGACCGCTTGGAACGCATCCGCGACGAGTTGCTGCCGCTCCTCATGTCGGGCCGCATCCGCCCCGGCGAGGTGACCTCGTGAGCGCTGTGGACGAAGCCGCGCTCGAGCTGCTGATGCTGGATGACCTGCGGCGGATGGGGTGGCAGGTCGCGCACGGCGTGGACATCTCGCCGGGGGAGCGCGGTGCGGAGCGGTACGACTATCGCGAGGTGGTTCTAGCCGAGCGGCTCCGGCAGGCGGTGGGCCGGCTGAATCCGGAGCTTCCAGCAGATGCGGTCGACGAGGCGGTGAAGACGGCCCTGCGTCCGGAGTCGCAGGTGGCGGTGACGGAGAACTGGCGCGCCTATCAGCTGCTGACCCAAGGCGTACCAGTGGAGTTCCGCGACAGTGCGGGGACCATCCGGCACGTCCGTGCGCGGTTGGTCGACTGGTCTGATCCGGACACGAACGACCTGCTCGCGGTGAACCAGTTCACGGTGCAGGGGGTCACCAAGCGGCGAGCGGATGTGGTGCTGTTCGTCAACGGCCTACCGCTGGTGCTGGTGGAGCTGAAGAACCCGGGGGCGGCTGGGGCGACGCTGAAGGGCGCGTTCAATCAGGTGCAGACCTACCGCTCCCAGATCCCGGATCTGTTCACCTGGAACCAGGTGACGGTGATCTCGGACGGGATCCAGGCGCGGGCGGGGTCGTTCACGGCCGGGTGGGAGCACTACGCGCCGTGGAAGACGATCAACGGTCGGGGGCTTGCACCGGCGTCGCTGCCGGAGCTAGAGGTACTCACCAAAGGGATGCTGCGCCCGGACGTGCTGACGGACCTGGTGCACAGCTTCGTCGCCGTGTACGGCGACGGCACGCGCATGGTGCGCAAGCTGGCGAAGTACCACCAGTACTGGGCAGTCACCAAGGCTGTTGATGCAATCGTGGAGGCGGTCGAGGGCGACGGCCGGGCGGGGGTTGTGTGGCACACGCAGGGGTCGGGCAAGTCACTCGAGATGCTCTTCACAGCCGGGGCGGTGATGCGCCATCCGGCCATGGCCAACCCGACGTTGGTGGTGCTCACCGACCGAAACGACCTGGACGACCAGCTGTTCGATGACGTGTTCGCCACGTCCCGGGCGGGGGCGCCGCTGCCGGAGCCGCCGGTGCAGGCCGAGTCCCGCGACCACCTGAAGGCCCTGATCGGGGGGCGGCAGTCCGGTGGGGTGATCTTCTCCACGATCCAGAAGTTCGGCCTAACCCAGGCCGAGAAGGACGCCGGCACCGGGTTCCCGCTGCTGAGCGACCGGATGAACGTGGTCGTGATGGTCGATGAGGCCCACCGCTCGAACTACGACTTCGTCGACGGGTTCGCCCGCCACTTGCGGGACGGACTGCCCAACGCGACGTTCATCGGGTTCACCGGCACCCCGATCGAGGCGACCGACCGCTCCACCCGCCAGGTGTTCGGCGACTACATCGACGTCTACGACCTGACCCAGGCCGTGGCCGACGGGTCCACAGTGAAGGTGTACTACGAGCCACGCTTGGCCAAGGTCACGGTTCCCCGGTCGGCGCTTCCCGACCTCGACGACGCGTTCGCCACAGCCACCTCGGGCACGGAGGAGGAGGCCCGCGAGCGGTTGAAGACCCGGTGGGCGCGCGTTGAGGCGATCGTCGGCTCCGAGCAGCGGATCCGCGAGCTGGCAGCCGACATCGTGGCCCATTGGGAAGCCCGCCGGCAGGTGCTAGCCGGCAAGGCGATGATCGTGACCATGTCGCGGCGGATCGCCGCCGCCCTCTACGCCGAGATCGGGCGGATCCGCCCCGACTGGGTCACCACCGACGACGCCACCGGGGTGGTGAAGGTGGTGATCACCGGGTCGGCGGCCGACGACCCAGCGCTGCAGCCGCACATCCGCTCCAAGGAGGCGCTGCGCCGGTTGAAGGACCGCGCCCAGGACCCGGGCGATCCGCTCGAGCTGGTGATCGTGCGCGACATGTGGCTGACCGGGTTCGACTCCCCCTCGATGCACACCATGTACGTCGACAAGCCGATGAAGGGCGCGCCGCTGATGCAGGCGATCGCCCGGGTGAACCGCACGTTCAAGGACAAGCCCTCCGGGCTGGTCGTGGACTACCTGGGCATCGCCGAGGACCTGAAGTCCGCGTTGGTCGACTACACCAACCGCGACCAGGCCAACCAGGAACTCGGGGAGGACCTCCGGGCTCGGGCGATCCCTGCCATGGTCGAGCAGCACGAGATCGTGGACGGGATCCTGACCGGGTTCGACTGGCGAAAGCGGATCGCCGCCGGTGGGGACAAGGCCTACCTGAGGGCTGTCGCGGCGACGGTGAACTGGCTGCTCGGGGCGCATCCAGGGCCGGAGGATCGCCCCTGCACGAAGGATCAGCCGTGCGTGAAGTGCCGGTTCCTCGCCCACACCCGCAGGCTGCGGTCGCTGTTCGCGGTGTGCGCGCCGGCTCCGGAATGCACCGCGATCCAGGACGACGTCGCGTTCTTCGAGCAGGTCCGCGCCGTGATCGCCAAGATCGAGGGTCCGAACCTGAGAATCGACTCCGCCGCGGAAGTCGAGACCGCCATCCGGCAACTTGTGTCCGAGGCGATGACCGGGACTGGCGTGATCGACATCTACGCCGAGGTCGGCATGGACAAGCCTGACCTGTCCCTGATCGACGACGAGTTCGTCAAGCACTTCCCCAAGTCCGAGACCCCGAACCTGCAGATCGAGATGCTCAAGCGGCTGCTCTCCGACGAGATCCGAGTACAGGGCCGGCGCAACATCGTCGCCGGCAAGCGGTTCTCCGAGATGCTCGCGCAGAGCATCCTGCGCTACCAGAACCGCACCATCGACGCCGCCCAGGTCGTCGCCGAACTCGTCGAGCTGGCCAAGGAGCTGCGCCACGAGCATGAGCGCACCGCCGAACTCGGGCTCGCGCCCGATGAGCTCGCGTTCTACGACGCCATCGCCGAGAACCCATCAGCATTCGAACTTGGGGACGAGACCCTGAAGAGGATCGCCCGAGAACTGGTCGAAATCGTCCGTCGTGACGCCACCACTGACTGGGCCGTCAAGGAACAGGTCAGGGCCAAGCTGCGCGCGAACATCAAGCGCCTGCTCCGCAAGTATCGGTATCCGCCCGACCAGCGCGCATCCGCTACCGAACTCGTGCTCAAGCAGGCCGAGGTGCTGGCCTCCGAGGATGGGTAGAGTCGTGCATCCCGCTCGTGGCGTACACGGTGGAGCAGACCGAGGACCTGGCCCTACGGGGCGGTGCGTGCGATCATCGAGGAGTCGGAGGTCGCGTCGGCGTTCGACGTGGGGATCGAGCGGACCCTGGTCCTCGACGGCAACGGGCGGGCCCGGGGGAAGATCGTGCCACTGTCGGGCAGCCCGAACGCGCGTGATGGGGCGCGGACCACGTTCGCCGGGATCGACGAGGGCCACCGGATGGCCAGCCCGAGGCTGCTGGCCGCGCACCGCACGATGCTGGCGAACCTGCCGAAGCGGATGGGTTCGGATCCGT
>JBAVKY010000070.1:0-6060 GCA_049688555.1 Propionicimonas sp. | reverse complement strand
GCACCGGATCGCCGATACGGTGCAGGCGGCGGTCCCGGTGCAGGTCCTCCACATCGTCGACGCGACCGCCGCTGCGGTGAAGGCCGCCGGTGTGCAGGTCGTCGCGTTGCTCGGTACCCGATACACGATGGAGCAGGACTTCTATGTCGGGCGCTTGCGGGAGCGACACGGCCTGAGGGTGCTGGTGCCCGAGGAGCCGGGCCGCACGCGGGTCCACCAGGTCATCTACTCCGAACTGGTGCGGGGCGTCATCAGCCCCGACTCCAAGCAGGCCTACCTGGACATCATCGGCGAGCTCATCGGCCAGGGCGCGGAGGGCGTTATCGCGGGCTGCACGGAGATTGAACTGCTCATCGGCCAAGGCGAGCTGGCAGTGCCCTTGTTTCCGACTGCGCGGATCCACGCCGAGGCTGCTGTCGCCTTCGCCCTGGACGACGCGTAGCCGCCAGCCGTCGGCGGACGGCGTACGGGTCGCGTCCGGCGGGCCGTGCCAGTCGGGGTACGCGGGGGCGTCCTGTGCTTGAGCTGCGGTTCCCCAACGAGGGATGGCTCGTCCGCAGGGCCCTTGAGCTGACGCCCTGCCAGACCATCCCCGAGGTTCACGACTCCTGGATTGGGCCCGCCGTAAGTGTTCGCCTCGCTCCAAGCCATGATCCGCGACACCCTCGGCGCCCCCGAACCCACCGACGCCGACATCCGCGTCCAGTTCGCGCGCGTCGATGCCTGGCGAGACTCCGGCACCACCCCGCAGCGGCTCGCCCAGATCAACCGGGGGGCCAACGACTACTACCAGCAGCAGTTCCCCGGCTCGTGGGCCCAGCCGTACCTGTACGAACGGTTCGGGGTCGACCTCGCCGGTGACCCGCACTACCAGCCCGGCTACGCACCGGCCGGCTGGACCGCCCTCACCCACCACCTCCGCGGACGTGGCGTCACCGACCACGAACTCCACGTCGCCGGACTCTTCACCCGGGCCAGCACCGGACGGCTCATCGACCGCTTGCGTGACCGCGCCGTCCTGCTCATCGTCCACCACGGGCAGGTCCTCGGATTCGTCGGACGCCGCCACCCCCAGCGCCACGACGGCGACAACGCCGGGCCGAAATAAGATGAAGACCCCGCGCCTCAGGGTGAGGTTCTTGCCGAATTCGGAGTAAAGCGGCGGGAAAACGGTGACGGTGTCTCGACCGGACGGCCGGTGAGCCGGGTCAGGAGGGCACGGACCTCCTCAGGGGTGCGGTAGCCGGTGTTGAGCTCAGCGGTGGTACGCAGCGCGTCCTGGGCCGCCTCGTGCATGAAGCGGTGCTCCCGGGAGTCGCTGTGGATGCGTCGGCCCGCGGCTGTCGGAAGTGCTCAAGTTCGCCGTCGGCGGTCACGCCGCTCACCGGGCCTTGACGGTCACGGTCACGGAGCCGGCGAGGGCGGCGATGCGCTGGGCGGCGTCGCCGTCGAGCCGGCCAAGAACGACGATGCCGGGGTAGTAGGACTGGTCGCCGTAGTAGAGGACGAGGTCCTGGCCGGGGGCGTAATAGCCGAGGTCCCCGACCGTGGGGTCGGCCCCCTCGGGCTGGCCTTCAAGGGACAGCGAGGAGGGCAGGGGGCCGGTCTTCTCCACCCCGCCGTGGTCGACCATCTCCACGGTCACCGGCAGCTGAGCAAGCAGGTCGCCCGCGGCGGCGCTCTCGTCCAGCGTTGCGGTGATCTCTTGGTCGCCGATGGTGATGCGCAGGTTCATCTGGTTCCCCTCGGGGGTGTCGTGATTGGGGGTGGACCCGTCGTTGATGCGGCCGGTGTCGGTCTTGCTAGGTGTCGCAAGGGTCGGGGTATCTGTCTGTGGGGAGGTCTGGGATGAGGAGTCCGGGATTCCGCACCCCGCCACGAGCGTGAGCAGCGCCGCGAGGAGCACGGCAGGGCGGGCGGGTGTCGTGGGCATCACTGGTCCTCCGGGTCGCGTCACACGGTTAGCAGGCGGTCGCCGTGCCGGCTGAAGGCGATGCTCCGCTCAGCGCGGAGCTGGCGGGCGGCGAGCATGCCGAACGCGCCATCCGACCACGGCGACGGTCTTGCCCGCTCCCGCGTAGACGGAGGCGGCGGAGACCCAGCCGAGGTTTGGGTGGGCAGCTGTCATTCATGATCGTCTCCCTCCTGCTCGGATCGAGCTCAGCTCTGAGCAGGTGAGCGCGGCTCTGTGGGGCGACTGACCCCCTGAGCGTGAGCGTCCTCGGTGGCGGCCCAGCTGGCGAGGAGCTGGACGGCCTGCTCGGTAGGAGAGCCGGGTTCGGCCGCGTAGATGGTCAGGGCGACGCTGGCTTCGAGCCGGAGGTCGACGGTCTGGTAGGCGAGGGTGAGGTCACCGACGACTGGGTGGTGGAAGTGTTTGGTGCCGGAGCTGTGGATGCGGACGTCGTGGGCGCTCCACCGGCGACGGAACTCGTCGCTGCGGGTGGACAGCTCCCCGACGAGCTCGTGGAGGGCGCGGTCGTGGGGGTGCCGTCCGGCCTCGGTGCGCAGCATGGCGACGGTGATGTCGGCGAAGAAGTCCCAGTCGGGGTAGAAGCGGCGCGCGGCCGGGTCCAGGAACGTGAAGCGGGCGAAGTTGGGCTTGCCGGTGGGGTCGGCGAGCAGGTCGCTGTAGAGGGCGCGGCCCAGGTGGTTCGCGGCCAGGAGGTCGCCGCGGCCGTTGCCGATGATGGCGGGGGCGTCGCGCATGGCGTCGAGGATCCACTGCTGCTCGCGGCTGGCCTTCCAGGGTCGTTCTCCTCGGCGGGTGGCACGCGTGGAGATGCTTCCGCCGTCGGCGGCCCGGGCGAGGTCGTAGAGGTGTTCCCGCTCGGCGGTGTCGAGTTGCAGGGCTCGGGTGATCGCGTCGAGGACGCTGGCTGATACGCCGGCCAGTTGGCCGCGCTCCAGTTTGGCGTAGTACTCGACACTGACGCCTGCGAGGCTGGCGACCTCGCCGCGACGTAGCCCCGGAACCCGGCGTTGCCCCACGTTGGGGAGGCCCGCCTGCTGCGGGGTCACCTTCGCGCGTCGGCTGGTGAGGAACTCGCTCACCTCGGATCGATTGTCCACACGATCAACGGTAGGCCGCCCCCATCGCTGGCTGGGAGGCTCTGCCGGTACACCTTTCAGCAGTGACTTCTTCACCGTCGGTGCGCGCGTCAGGCTGTGAGTGAGACCGGTGCAGCCGGGATCTTGCGAATCGAGAGAGCGAATATCTATGCGTGGAGTGGTGATGTACGGGCCCGGCGACGTCCGGGTCGACGAGCGTGAGGTGCCGCAGGTGGTGGCGCCGAGCGACGCGATCCTGAAAGTGGTGGCGTCCTGCATCTGCGGCTCCGACCTGTGGCCCTATCGTGGCGCGGACGCGACCGTCGAGCCGGCGCCGATGGGACATGAGTATGTCGGGATCGTCGAGCAGGTGGGCGACGAGGTGCGCAATGTGAAGGTGGGCGACTTCGTCGTGGGCTCGTTCTTCGCCTCGGACAACACCTGCGAGATCTGCCAGTCGGGGTACCAAACGCACTGTGTCCAGCGGCAGCCCGGTGCGGCGACCGGCGCCCAGGCCGAGTACCTGCGGGTTCCGCTCGCGGACGGCACCCTGGTCGCTACCCCCGGCCTGCCTGACGCCGACCTGATCCCGTCGCTGCTGGCCGCCTCCGACGTGCTCGGGACGGGCTGGTTCGCTGCGGTGGCAGCCGAGGTCGGTCCGGGAAAGACGGTCGCCGTGGTCGGCGACGGCGCGGTCGGCCTGATGGGCGTGCTGGCCGCTAGGCAGTTGGGGGCCGAGCGGATCATCGCGATGAGCCGGCACGCAGACCGGCAGGCGCTGGCGCGGGAGTTCGGAGCCACCGACATCGTCACCGAGCGTGGCGAGGAGGGCGTGTCCCGGATCAAGGAACTCACCGGCGGGCTCGGCGCCCACTCGACCATCGAGGCGGTCGGCACGCAGGAGTCGATGATGCAGGCCATCCGCGCCACCCGGGCCGGCGGGTACGTCGGCTATGTCGGCGTCTCGCACGACGTGAACCTGCCCGGGTTGGACTTGTTCTTCTCCGGGGTCCACCTGCACGGCGGCCCCGCCCCCGTCCGCCGGTTCCTGCCCGAACTGATCGACCTCATCTGGACCCGCCAGATCAACCCCGGCAAGGTGTTCGACCTCACCCTGCCCCTGGACCAAGCAGCCGAGGGCTACCAGGCCATGGACGACCGCACCGCGATCAAGGTTCTCCTGCAGGCCTGAGCCCAGACTCCCGTCCGCGCAACATTAACGGCGGACGGACCAGTCCCAACACCGAGTCGGAATTGAAGAGGAGAGCATCATGGAGATCACTCGAAGCACGATCGCAACCATCAAAGGACCGGCCGACTGGTTCACCGGTGACGTCTACATCGACGCCGTGGCCGCAGCCCCGGCCCCCTCGCGCATGAGCGCCAACCTCGTCCACTTCATGTCGGGAGCCCGCACCCACTGGCACCGGCACCCGTTGAGCCAGACCGTCTTCGTCACCGAAGGCGTAGGGCTGTGTCAACGCCGCGGCGGCCCCGTCGAAGTGATCCGGCCGGGCGACCGCGTGCTGTTCGAGGCCGACGAGGAACACTGGCATGGAGCAGCCCCCGAACGCCTCATGGTCCACCTGGCCATCAACGAGAGCGACGCCGACCATGACGTCGTCCACTGGCTCGAACCCGTCACGGACGAGGAATACCGGGCCGCTCCACCAGCCAGCTGACCGTGACTGACACGGGGCACCGGCAGGCCCGGCCGCCAACGCGTCGACCTGCGCGCACAGGTCCTGAGGCCTGCCACGAGCACGGGCGGGGCCTGCTGCGCTGGTCGTGCGCGTGAACCGAGCCGGCGCGGCCGGTCGAACTCGGTGAGCTCCACGAGCATGTCCATGCCGTTGGCCATGCGGGCCCGGAACCTGGTTCCGAGCCCGATGGGCTCGGGCGTCAGCAGCTCGACCTCGGTCATGGCCGGATTGAACGACGGCTCCAGACGTGAATCGGCGACCGTGTCGAACACGTGCTCCGGCGCTCCTGATTGTGGGATTGTGGCGGGCATGGGGACACAGCATGGGACGGTCACGGGCGTCGCCGCGGCTGGCGTAGACCTGTCGTGGAGGCCGTTGTACCTGGCCGGGGCTGTGTCGGCGTTGGTGTACGTGGTGCTGGTGGTCGTGCCGGTGACGCTGCTGTTCGTCGCACCGGTGCCTCCGACCGAGGGCCGGGCGGTGCTGGAGTACATCGCCGCGAACAAGGGTGTCTACCTGACGGAGTTGGTGTCCTTCGTCGGTCTCGGGGTGCCCGCCTTGGTGGTGTTCACGGCCGTGGCGGTCGCGTTGAAGGACATGGACAAGAGCATGGCGGCCATCGGCGGTCTGTTCGGTGTCGCCTCGGAGACCATCGCGTTGGCGCTGGGCAGTAGCCCGCAGTCACTCCATGGTGGGCTGGTGGTGCTGAGCGATGCCTACGCGACGACGGCCACTGAGGCCCACCGAGAGAGCCTGGTCAGCGCAGCGGATGCGCTGATTGCCGCCACCAACGCCGTGTCGTGGGCCGGGATCCTGACCGCGGCGGCAATCCTCATCCTGTCTCTGGTGATGCGCCAGGGGATCTTCGGCAGAGCGGTCGCCGTCATCGGCGTCGTGACCGGTGTGGCCGGGATCGCCAGCGAGGCCTTCCGGCCCATGATCGGCCCCACCTACATGATCTACGGGCTACTCCTCCCCACCTGGTTCGTGTTGGTGGGATGGCGACTGTTCCGACTCGCTCGCCAACGAATCGGAACAGCCTGACGTGTAGCGCGCCGCGTGTGGTCAGTCTTGACGCAGGGCTGGATGGTCTCAGCGCGAGGTTGACACGACGAGCGGTGCTGCCAATCGCTGAGGTTGGATGACGTCGCGGCGGCCTGGACCCGAACTGGCTGCGCCGCGGTTGTCGATGACGTCCTCGTGGCGTGTGTGGGGCGTCAGGGCCGGCGTACGCCGCGCAGGCAGAGGTAGCCGACCATCCATAGCTCGCCGATGGTGGCGGGTGTGGTGAGCAGGTCGATTGCGG
>JBAVKY010000069.1:0-5690 GCA_049688555.1 Propionicimonas sp. | reverse complement strand
CCGTAGATGTGGCTGCAAACGCCGGCCCCAACCAGCTCCCATTCGACCGCATCTACGGCAAGGTTCGGGTGCTGGTCTCCGCACAGGTCCAATCTCGACCATGTCTGCGGCAAGGTTCGGGCATCGGGTCGCCCGTCGCGCCGGCCGGGTGGTGGCGGCGCGCCGGGCCAGGGCTTGCTGGCCCGTCAGCCCCGCTCGCGTCCATCGAGTGCCGCGGCGATCCGGCTGATGACGACGCCTGGCCGCCTCCGCATCTCATCGCCGGTCCACCTCACGAAGCGATAGCCCAGGGTCTCAAGAACCTGCTGACGGTACTTCTCACGAGCCAGTGCGTCGGGTGAGTCGTACTTGACGACACCGTCTGCCTCACCGATCACCATGTGGTCGGGCCACAGGAAGTCAGGGTAGAAGGTGCCGGCGGATGTCCGGATGGGCTCCTGGAGCCTGGGGAGCGGGAGACCGGCCAGCAGGATCCGGCCGTAGCTCAGGGATTCCAGGGCTGACTCACGGCGGGGGTCCGCCAGCGCGACCAGTTCGCACAGCTTGCCCCGGGTGAACTGGGTTGCAGCGATCTCAGCGGCCTCGGCGAGCGGTTCGCGGGCCAGCGCGATGCGGCGCTCGTTGCGGTGAGCATCGCGGATGCGGCCCTTGCCGACCGATTCCTCAAGAGCCAGCCGCGCGGCCGAATCCAGGGTGATGAGGGCCTCGGGCAGGTCGCACGTCGACGCGACGTCGACGGCCGTGCGAGCTGGGGTTGTGACGAGCAGCCCGGCGGGGTGCTGGGCACGATGCTGCACCGGCAGCCGCCGAACGCGGATGTCAGCGCCGTCAATGTGCAGCGAGCGCCAGCCCTCGCCGAATGGCGCGATGAATGTCGCGTCGGCCCGCGCCGACGCTGCCGGGTCATCGAGGTCCAATCCCCAGGCCAGTGCCGCTGTGTGGTGGCTGGCGATCATCCGGGGCCGCAGGACCTGATGAGCCAGCGCGAGCTGGAGGTGGCGGCCTGCCGGGTCGAGATCCAGAGCCCCAGACCGGACGTACACGCCGGCAATGAGGCGGGTCACGTCGCCTCGCCCGATCGCGGTGCGGAGCATGGCGCGAGTCACGCCGAGGGGAGCGACATTCGCCAGGGTGAACGGTTCGGCGGGTGGGGTCCATCGGGGCGTGCGAGTCACGGGCCCACCCTCATCGTGCGGGTGCGGGGACGGAAGGGCCCGGAGGCGATCTGTGGAGACAGGTGCAGTACGGGCCGGAGGGTGAGGGAGCGGATGACGCGAGCGAGAGGAATACGCTCGGTCCCATGCCGGCCCTGGCGAATCCCGCGTCCGAACCCGCGCCGTCCGGGGTTCGCGGGCCCGCGCCCAGCACCGCGGCGCCCGAGCTCGATCGAGCGGCCGACGCCGCCGTGCTCGAGCCCGATCCCGCCCCCGTCACGTTCGTCGCGACCCCGGTCGGCGAGCTCGCCATCCGGCGCACGCCGTTCCGCGGGATGGGCACGCCCGAGCCGGCCATCCTCATCCACGGCCTCGGCGGGAACGCCACGAACTGGACCGACCTGGCCCACGCCCTCTCCGACCGGCTCGACTGCGTGGCGGTGGACCTGCCGGGCTTCGGGTTCAGCCCGCCCCCGCCGGACGGCGACTTCTCGCTGGCTGGGCACCTGCGGGCCGTGGTCGCGGTGATGGACGAGTTGTTCCCAGGCCGGGCCGTGCACGTGTTCGGCAACTCGATGGGTGGGGCGGTGGCCGTCCAGCTGGCGGGACGGCGCCCTGAACTGACTCGCACGCTGTGCCTGGTGTCCCCGGCTCTTCCGGATCTGAAGCCGCGGCGCACGAACATCCACATCCCGGTGATGGCCCTGCCCCGCGTTGGCGATTTCATGTTCGACCGCTACTCGACTGTCGGTCCGGAGCGGCGGGTCCAGGCGACGTTCGACCTCTGCTATGCCGACCCGCGCCGGCTCACCCCGGCCCGACGCGCCTGGGCCGAGGAGGAGGCGCGGCGCAGGGACGGACTGCCGTACATCCGGGAGGCATTCGTCGGATCCGTGCAGGGCCTGATCGCCTCCTACCTGGATCGCGGCCCCCAGCGGCCGTGGAAGCTGGCAGAGGCCGTCGAGGCCCCGGTGCTCCTCGTGTACGGGCTCAGGGACAAGCTCGTCGATGCCAAGGCGGCACACCGCGCCACGGAGGCGTTCCGGCGTGCCCTCGTGATGGTGATCCCCGACTCGGGACATGTCTCGATGATGGAACACCCTGAGTTCCTCGACCGCTGGTGGCGGGAGTTCCTCGGCGTACGCTGACTGACATGGCGACGGGCGGCTTCTTCCCAGCAGAGCCTGCATCGATCTCCGCTGCAGGCCTGACGAACCCTGAGGTCGAGGGCCTGATCCTGAAGTTCCTGATGAACCGGGGCGACGTGACCGGGCGGGGGATCGCCGCACAGGTCAAACTGCCGATGCGCGTGCTGGTCCACCTGTTGCAGGGCTTCAAGGACGAGCGGCTGGTCGGCTACAGCGGATCGGCACCCGGCAACGACTTCGTGTACCGGATCACCGACACGGGCCGCGAGCGCGCGCGTGAGGAGTCCCGCGCCAGCACGTACTACGGGGCTGCGCCGGTGCCGCTTGCCGACTACGTGGCCAGCGTCCGCGCCCAGGCCCTGGGCCTCGAGCGGCCCACGCCGGCGGACCTGCGCCGGGCCTTCGACGGGTTGCTCCTCAACGACCGGATGCTGGCCAGGTTGGGCCCGGCCATCACCTCCGGGCGGGCCATGTTCCTCTACGGGCCGTCGGGCAACGGCAAGACGAGCATCGCCGCCCGCCTGGCTGCCGCGTACCACGAGGAGCTGTGGATCCCGCGGGCGATCAGCATCTCCGGGACGATCGTGCGGCTGTTCGACCCGGTTCGCCACGTCGAGCTTCCGGCGGCCGAGGAGCCCTACTCGGGGGCCGGGGCGGCGCCGCATGCGGATGCCCGCTGGGTGCGCATCCGCAGGCCCACGATCATGGCGGGCGGGGAACTCACGATGGCCCAGCTGGAGGTCACAGTCAACCCCGTGAGCGGTATCGCCGAGGCCCCCCTGCAGCTGAAGTCCAACTGCGGCGCCCTGGTCATCGACGACTTCGGCCGGCAGCGGATGCACGTCGGCGAGCTGCTCAACCGTTGGATCGTGCCACTGGAGTCCCGTCACGACTACCTCTTCCTCGCCGACGGGAAGAGCGTGGAGGTGCCCTTCGAGCAGTTCGTGGTGTTCTCGACGAACCTGGAGCCGAGCCACCTGGTGGATGAGGCGTTCCTGCGCCGGATCCCGTACAAGGTCATGGTCGGCAATCCGACTGAGGAGGAGTTCCAGGAGCTGTTCCGGATGGTCGGTGAGCCACTGGGGGTGCTGTACCGGCGCGAGGCGGTGGAGTCCCTGATGACTCGCCACTACCGGCCCGTGGGCCGCCCGTTGCGCTTCTGCCACCCGCGCGACCTGCTGCTGCAGGTGGTCAACTACTGCCAGTTCCTGGGTCGTGCCCCGGAGATGAGCGACGAGACGTTCGAGGCGGCAGTGGAGAACTACTTCGTCGGGTAGGGCGCAAGGGGAAGGCCCCGGGTGCGGATGGTTCCGCGCCTGGGGCCTTCTGTGGTCTTCTCTTCGGGCTGCTCTGGCTCGGCGGCGAGGCTGCAGGGTCCGTTCGGGTCCTGCCCTACCGTCGCGGCCTGTGGCTGGCCGGGTGGGCCGAGGTGAGGGGTCCCGGCAGCTATGTCAGGGGAGTTGGAAGCTCTCGAAGAGGCCGTTGACCTGGCCGCCGAAGATGGCGACTGAGGCGGCGATCACAGCGGCGATGAGGGCTGCGATCAGGGCGTACTCGACGGCCGTGGCGCCGACTTCCTGTGTGGTACCGGCGGCGGTGCGGCCCGATGGGCCTTCAGCTGACTGGGGTGATCCCACATGGTCCTCCGGTAGGAACGGGAAGGCCCCGGGTGCGGAAGTCGATGTCCGCATCCGGGGCCTTCCTGGGTGTTCAGGCAGCAGGGGTGAGGGAATCGGTGACCGAGGTGAACAGGGTGTTCAGCTGCTCGCCGAGGAGGCCGACGGTGACGACGATCGCGACGGCGATCAGGGCGACCATCAGGCCGTACTCGACGGCGGTGGCACCCTCGTCGTTGCGGGTGGCCAGGCGGGTGGTGATGAAGCTGATCATTTGTAGGTTCCTTCTGGATCTCGGGACCCCCCCTTGGGATCCACTCCCTGGCCGGCACCCCCCCGGGGGATTCCCGGCTCTTCACAATGCGGGGTGTAGTTGGGGTCGGAATCCGCCGGTCTCGAGTAGGGACCTGGCGATGTAGTTGGTGAGGTTGCGGAAGCCGAGGGCGCTGCCACGGAGGTGTTCGAGGCGGCCGTTGATGGCCTCGGTCGGCCCGTTGCTGGTGCCGGGGCGGTCGAAGTAGGCAAGCACGTCAGCGGCGCGGCGCTTGAGCGTCCGCCCGAGGGTGATGACCTCGGTCAACGCGCCGGGCACGCCGTGGCTGAGCGAAGCGATCAGGGTTCGCATGAGCTCACGACCCGCGGCCCGGTCGGGTTCCCGATAGGCGGCGATCATCTGTTGGTAGACACCCCAGGTGGCTTGGACCTCGACGTGGGCGTCGTCGGCGAACAGCGCTTCGAGGCGGTCAGTCTGGGTGTCGGTGAGCAGCCCGGCGCCGGTGTGCAGGGTGCGCCGCGCGGAGTAGAGCGGGTCGCCTTTGTAGCCGCGGTGCCCGCAGGTGGCCAGCTGGACCCGCCGGCGGCACTGGTCCAGCGCCTCCCCGGCCAGGCGTACCGCGTGGAACGGGTCCATCACCGCGACCGCGTCGGGCAGTTCTTCGGTGGTGGCGGTCTTGAACCCGGTGAACCCATCCATCGCCACGACCTCCACCGCATCGCGCCAGGCCTGGGGCCGGGCGGCCAGCCAGGTCTTGAAGGCCTGTTTGGAGCGGCCCTCGACCATGTCGAGCAGCCGGGCGGGCCCGGTGCCGTCGCGGATGCCGGTCAGGTCGATGATCACGGTGACGTACTTGTCACCGCGGCGGGTGTGGCGCCACACGTGCTCATCCACCCCGATCACCGCGACCCCGTTGAAGCGGTCCGGGTCGCCGATCAGGACCCGCTTGCCTTCGGCCAGGACCGCGTCGTTGGCGGTGTTCCACGACACCCCAAGCCCCTCGGCAACCCGGGCGACGGTCAAGTGCGCGACCACCAGGCCCTCCAACGCCCAGCGCAGCGCCCGACGGGACAGCTTGGCCCGTGGGGCGGCGGCCTTGCTGGTGTCCTGGCGCCACACATGCCCGCAGTCCGCGCACCGGTAGCGGCGCACCGTGACCTCCAGCAGTGTGGGCCGCCAGCCCAGCGGCTCGTGCGCCAGCCGGCGGACCACGGTGTCGCGGGGCGTGCCTTGGCAGCCGCACCGCCGACACCACTCGTCCGGTTCCACGACCCTGCAGGCCAGTACCGCACGATCCGGCTCCAGCCGTTGCCCGGTCACTTCCAGACCAAGCTCGTCCAGCCGGCAGAAGGTGGTCAGATCCGGGCACGCGAAGGTAGCGTCAGACACGTCGAGGTCTTCCTGATGGGCAGCGTAGGAACTCCCATCATCGGAAGACCTCGACCCCTACTGGGGCACCGACGCGCCCACCCAACTACACCCTCAACTGCGAAGAGCC
>JBAVKY010000068.1:0-5993 GCA_049688555.1 Propionicimonas sp. | reverse complement strand
GTACCCGCGGGGATGTCGACGAAGGAGAGCTGGGACGTCGTCGGTGCGACCACGACCGAGCCGGCGGCGCACGGTGCTGCGGCGCTGAAGTCGATGAGCGCGGCCGTGATGTCATCGACGATGAGCTCCATCTCGCTCCACGGCGGGTGGAACTGGGTGCCCCACTCGATGGTGAAGCCGTAGATGTGCGACTTGGCAGGATTCACGATGTGCCGCGCATACACGTAGTCGTCGCTCGCGCCGGAGGTGGGGTACAGCGAGAAGGCGGGTTCCGCGGTGTAGCTCTTGCCTCTCACCGCGGCGATGGTGGCCTTCATGCGGTTGGCCAGTGCCGCGGCCACCTGCTCGTCATCGGCCCGGATGTATTCGGAGTAGGCGTCGTTGGACTTGCCACGCTGGCCGTCCCAGGCCGGATTGCGGAAGTTCTTCGTCGGATCCGTCGACTGGTTCTGGTCGTCGCCCCAGTTGTACAGGATCAGTTGTGAGTAGCTGTGGATGTCGAGGAACCAGCGGGTGCGGGGCACTGCGTCGAGCAGCCACCGCACGTTGCCGGTTTCCGCCTCGGAGAACGGGGCGGTGCCGTGGTACGTCTCGTCGAGCGGACTGGCGGATGCGCCGGGGCTGGTCGGCGACATCACGACCGGGAAGTTCCACAGGAAGTCGTAGTTGCGGTTCGGATCGACCCCGATCTTGTTCGGGTCTCCGCCACTCGAGGCGGGATTGCGGTTCTTTCGCCACCCGTTGAGCACCCCGGCGTCGTGGAGCAGGCTGTGGTTACGGCCGTCGGGGTTCACCTGCGGGAAGATCACGATCTCCACCGACCCGACCAGCGCCTGGATCGTGGCCGCGGAGAACGACTTACCGCCGTACTGCAGACCTGAGTTCGTGGTGAAGGCCGAGAGCAGGTCGGTCGCGAAATTGATGAGGATGTCGCTACTGCCCCATTCGCGCGCGTGCTGGCCACCGATCATCATGACGGCATTGCGCACCCCGAAGCCGCCGTTGGAGATGCGCAGGGCGTGGCTCGTGCGGCCCTCAACCGATTGCTGGGGCAACGTCACGACCGACGTGAGCGAGGGATAGGCAGCCGCGAGGTTGGCGATGGCCGCTTCGACCTCGACGACGTTGAGGTAGGTCATGATGCCGACTCCTCTCCGCGGCTGGCTGCCTCGCGCAGCAGCACGCCGCGGCCGGTCGGCAGGGTGCGGGCGTCCTCGAACCGGTTGCCCACGCCGATGTCGGCCTCAGTCGCGGCCGCGGAACTGTCGGCCACCACGTCGGCCGAGACTCCCGGGACCGTGCCCGCGCGTTTGGCCTCGGCGCGAGTGAGGAAGACTTCAGCCGTGACGCGGCCCTCGGCGTCGCGTCGGGGGCCTTCGCAGGCGTAGGCGATCGGCGCGTTCTCGGCGAATTGCTCGAAGGCCTCAACACTCGCGGCGACGAGACGTACCTGCACCATCTCCTCGCGAGAAGCGGCTGGTGTGGATCGCGAATTCGTGTTCTTGGACGGGGCGGCCATGGCGATCTCCTGGAGTGTCCGCGTTCGCCTTCGAGTCCCCTCGAATGCTCAGCGTACGGAGTAGGGGTATTTCGAAGTTACGCCTGCTGAGCGCAAGAGTGGAGACTGCAGGCATGGGCACTGTTGCCCAGGTTGGACTGGCTGGCACCGGCTTCGACAAGGTCGTGGTGCTGGGCGCCGCGTTCGGCGTCGCCTCCGGATCATCGGCGGTCTCGGTTAGGCGGGCCGCAAGAAGTAGCCCTGCAGTCGATCGGGCCGGGGTGGTCCGGGCCAATCCTCAGCGCGTCATTGCCCGATGGCCGGAGGCAGGATGTTGGGGGCCACCGGTTCGTGCATCTGGCGTACTCATCGGTGTTTCCCACTGGACCGGCGGGGCATATTCTGAGGCTGAACGGTCGGACGGCGAGGGCCCACTCGAGTGGGAGGTTGCCTGATGAGCTGGTCGTATTCCCTCGACCCCCAGATGTGGCCGTCATTGGCCATTGTCGCTCTCACCTGCGCCCTGGGTGCGTACAGTTGGCGCCGCCGCCGCGAGTCGGGAGCGTTCCCCTTCGCGGTCGCATGCCTGTTCGCGACGCTCTGGGCGCTGGGCTCCGTCCTTGAGATCAGCGCGACGGATCCATCTGCCAAGGTGGGCTGGTACTCCTTCAAGGCGCTGTGGCTGCTCCCGACGGTGTGCGCGGTCACCGGTTTCGTGCTCCAGTACGCAGGCCTGGGGCGCTGGCTGACCCGCCAGGTCGTGCTGTGGCTCTTCGCCCTGCCGTCCGTCCTCTTCGCACTGCTGGTGGCGACCAACAGCAGCCACCAGCTGGTCTGGCCCGAGTTGGTGGTGGCGGGGGCAAGCGTCCGTGCCCCGCACTCCGGTGCCCTGGGCTGGGCACCGGTGGGCTTCCACGTGATGCTCGGGCTGTTCAACCTGGCCGTGCTGGTACGGCTGTTCCTCCTCTCGTCAGAGCACCGCCGGCCGGTCGGACTGATGATTGTCGGACAGGTCTTCGGCCGGATCGCCTTCGTTTTCGAGTTCCTGGGTCACCAGTCGTTCCTCACCGCCGACCCAGAGGTGGCGGCCGTCGGGGTGCCCTTCTCGTTGTACGCAATCGCCCTCTTCGGGTTCCAGGTGTTCGATCCCGTGCCTCAGGCCCGCCTCGCAGCCATCGATCAGATGCGCGAGGCCATGCTCGTGCTCGACCCGCAGGAACGGGTCGTCTACGCCAACCCGGCCGCGGAGCGCCTTCTGGGGAAGACCCTCCCGGTTCTGCAGGGTCAGCGGGGGACTGAACTCCTGCCTTCGGGCGCCATCCCTGCAGACGAGGGCGAGGCGGGAAGGTCGGCGTCCTTCCACCTGGAGGGGGGGAATGCCGGCAGCGATTTCACGGTGACGGCAACGGCCTTGGTCGACTCCCTGGGGCAGCCCCTTGGCCGCCTGCTGTTGGCACGGGATGTGACCAACGAGCACCGCGCCCAGGCTTACCTGCTGGATCAGGAGCGAGCCCTCGCCGCGTTGCGGGAGCGCGAGCTCCTGGCTCGCGAGCTGCACGACAGCGTCGGTCAGGTGCTGGGCTATGTGAGTATGCAGACCCAGGCGGCCGACAAGTGGCTGCGCGCCGATGACGTACCCCGGGCGACCGTCCTACTGAACCGACTCACCGAAGTTGCCCAGCAGGCCCACGACGACATTCGCGAGGCGATTCTGGCGCTCAAGGCAGCCCGCCCGGCGACCTGGTCCTTCCTGACGAACCTGAACGAGTACGCCAAGGATTTCGAGCGGCAGTATGGGATCACCACCGTGGTGACCACCGGTGAGACAGTCTCTGCCGATCCGTTCGAGCCGGACACGGGCGTCCAGACCCTGCGGGTCATCCAGGAGGCGATGAGCAACGCTCGCAAGCACGGTCGGGCGCGAACGATCGGCATCCGCATCGACAATGAGGGCCTGACCGCTCGGATAACAGTCAGCGACGATGGGCAGGGAATGACGTCGGGAACCGACCACGGGCCGGCGGCGGGTCATTTCGGGATCACCTTCATGCGGGAGCGGATGGCGGAGGTCGGTGGGTCGCTGGACGTGTCGTCGCAACCGGGGGAAGGGACGCGCGTTATCCTCCGAGTTCCTATCTACCGTAGTCAGGAGGTGCCGCATGAGGGTATTGCTGACCGATGACCATCGGCTGCTGCTCGAAGGTCTCCGGAATCTGCTCGAGGCCCACGGAATCGAGGTCATCGGAGTGGCCGAGGACGGGTACGAATGCCTGCGCAAGGCTCGGGAGCTCCGGCCGGACATCATCCTCATGGACATCGGGATGCCGCGCTGCGACGGCTTGGCGGCGACCCGGTTGGTGAAGTCCGAAATGCCGGAGATCAAGGTGGTGATCCTCAGTGCCACGGCGGAGGACCACGACCTGTTCGAGGCCGTGAAGTCGGGCGCGACCGGCTTCCTGCTCAAGAGCATGAACGCCGACGACCTCATCGACGCCCTAGACAATGCCCTGCACGATGTACCGCCCCTGGCAGCAGGCCTAGCCGCGCGGCTGCTGGCCGAGTTTGCTCGGAGCGCTCCGCTGGCAGGCCCGCAGCCCTCGGACGAGGGTGCTGCGGACGCGCTGACCCCCGACGATGCTGGACGGCCTCTGGTTGCCTCGCCCTCACGTCGCGAGTCGTCAAGTGGCGTGCCTGGTCGACCGGACTCCGCCGCGCAGCTCACCGCCGCCCACCCCGTACCCGACGATCCATTGTCCGTTCGCCAGGAGGAGGTCCTGGCCCTGCTGGCCCAGGGCCTGTCCTACAAGGAGGTCGCCGCGCTGGTGTCCCTCACGCCCCGAACGGTGAAATACCACATGGGCGAGATCATGCGGAAACTGCACCTGCGCAACCGCGCGCAGGCGCTTGCGTACGCGGGAAGCCTGGGCCTGGGGGGCGACCCGGACAGCCCGACGCCGCGCGTAACTTGAACCGTCGCCTGTCCGCAGGGACAGGGGACGGACTGTCCATCTTCTGCCCTGGGGGACATTGTCGGCCGTGCCTGCCCAGGGCGAAGCTGGATCGAGGTGGATCACCACGGAGGTGAACCGCCGCGAGGCGGGACGCGAAGAGGTCTTGAGGTGTCTGGGTCGCAGCAGCGCGTGGCCGCCGGGCGAGGCCCGGCCGGTCGGCCTGCGCCCGGACAACTGCGCATCGGCCGGTTCGGCTTGATGTCCAGTGTCACTGCTCTCGGCCCGATGCAAGCGCTGTCCTGGCGTAGCCGAACGCCCTTCCGGGTCGTCCTGTTCATCCTCGTGCTGAGCCTGTTCGCCCAATTCGGCGCATCCGGCGCGTCCGCGGTCACGAGTCGACCCGATCTGAGGATGTCACCCGCACCGGATCAGCTGGCGGAGGTGTTCGCGCAGTCGCGTTCGTTCTGGTCGTCGGTGTTGCCCGCGGGTGAAGGCCTGATCGCCGACCTCCCGTCCGAGCCCCCCGAACGTCCCGGCCCCTTGAGCCGGGACGTTTTGGCGTCTGCGTCCCTCCGAGCTCTGGCCGAGTGGCGCGCAGCGGGCGCCGACACCGGCGGCATCGTCATCACAGTGGGGGACCTGCCTGGAAGGCTGCTCGGTCTGACCAAGGGACGTTCGATCACGATCGACGCGGACGCCGCGGGCTGGGGCTGGCAACGGATGAGCCTGGTGACGGTGCTGAGGCACGAGATCGGGCACGTCGTGGGCCTCGGGCACACGACCGATGGATTGATGGCGGGGACGCTGTCGCCCGGAACGGTGCTCGGCGTTGTCGCGGCTGTCGCAGCGGCTGACCGTCCCGTGGCCGGTGCCTTGACGGCACCGGCCCTGCTGCCGTTCGAGGAGGCGGACCCGGGCGAAGAGCCGGCCGCAGCACCCGAACCGAAACCCGAACCGAAACCCGAACCGAAACCCGAACCGAAGGCGGTGTCCGAGCCCGCTCCGGAACCCAAGCCCGCTCCGGCGGATGAGCCGGAACCCAAGGCGGCTCCGGCGGACGAACCAGCACCAATGGCTGAGCCGGTGGACGAGCCAGCATCGGCGGAAGTGCCGGTGGACGAGCCGGAGCCCAAGCTTGGACCGGTGGATGAGCCGGAACCAGCGCCGGCCGACGAGCCGGAACCCAAGCCTGAACCAGTGAACGAGCCAGAGCCAGCACCGGCGATTCAGCCGGTAGCTGTCCCAGAACCAGCGCCGGTGGATGTACCGGTGGAGGAACCGGTTCCGGTGGACGAACCCGTCTCGGCGACTGACCTGGCGCGGGTCTACCAGACGCTTCCCGCCAGCGAACCGGTTCCAGCGGGGCCTCTCTTCGGTAGTTCGGTCCCTGAGGCAGGCTCGCCAGTGGCGTTGTCGGTCGAGGCGGTGGACTTCGGACTCGTCCGACCGTCGAGTGGTTCGACCCAGACCATCCAGATCACGAACCCCCGCACCGAAGCTGTCTGGCTCAACGCGCTTCTGGACGACCCGGACGGCGCATTCGC
>JBAVKY010000067.1:0-1925 GCA_049688555.1 Propionicimonas sp. | reverse complement strand
GCGAGGGCAACCTCCTGACCCCGGGTGACCAGCGCCTCGAAATGCTTGCCCGCAAGCTGCACGGTGTCGATGCCCACGTGGATCAGCACGTCCACGCCCTCGCGCGAAGTGCCGCCGACCGCGTGACGGGCGCGCGCCACGGACGTGACACTGCCCTCGACTGGTGATCGGATGAGTCCGTCCCTGGGTCGGATCGCCACGCCGGCGCCGAGCAGCCTGCTGGCGAACACCGGATCGCCGACCTCGGTCGGGGCCAGCACCTGACCCGGGCAGGGGCGTGGACGTCGAGCGTGCCGCCCGTCGGCTCCCGGGTGCGCTCGGAGACGGGCCCGTCCTGAGCAGGCTCCCCGCCCGTCCGAGGCGGCTCCTCGTGGGCAATTGCACCACTCGACCCATCTGGCGGAATGCCTGCTGCAGCACCGCTCGATCCGTCGGCCGCGTCGGTCGGCTGATCGGGGGCCCCGGGATCTGCCACGACCTGCGAAGGAACGTCCTTGAACCCAAGGCCGAGGGTGAGCAGGAACGCCAGCGCGATTGCCGTTCCCGTTCCAGCCAGTTGCAGGGGGAAGGACCCGAAGGTCAGGTATGCGGGCAGCGTGATGAGGCCGGGCAGGATCATGCTGTCAGCTGCTGATCCGCCCACGGCGGCGACGGCGCCTCCCGATCAGACATGGGTCCGAAGAAGGCCGTCGAGGTCGCATTGCCGCCGGCCTGTGCTGGTCCAGGCATCCCGGCATCGACGACGTTCCACCCTCGGCCCCCCAGACGAGGCAGCTTGACGATCGGCCGCGCGGTCAGGATCAGATCGCCAGCAGCAGCGCTACCCACGCGACGCAGATGATCAGGGCAAGACCCGACGTGAGAAGCCCCCATGTGGCGCCGAACCGGCCCACCCGACGAGACATGCCGACGAGGAGGCCCACGGTGCTGCTGATCAGGCCGATGGGCGCCAGTACCCACGAGACGATCCCGATGACGGGCAGCACTGACATGAACAGGGAGACCGATCCCAGCGTCGCACCCACGACTGCCGCATTGTTGCGGCATGGCACTGCAGCAGGCCCGATCGCAGCGGGAGCCGCCGCCCAGGCGTGCGCAGGCCCGCCAGCGCCACGCCATGAAGGGTGGGGGGCGCCGGGCTGATCCCGGCGTAGCACCAGTGTCTCGTGCCGTGGGAATCGCTCGCCCTGGCTGTCCACGGCCGAAGGGTACCCCGCCTCGGGTCAGGCGATAGCGACTGCGGCGCCCCACACGCCCGCGGCCATCAGGACCGCCGTGAGCTCGATGACTATGGACAGTCCGGTTGCCCGCAGCGCCACAGCCGTAGACGTGCGGGCAGCATCCCAGTCGCCCAGGCGCAGGTGCTCGGCCACGTATACGCCCGCGACGAAGCCGACGAGTATCCCGACAATGGGAATGACGAAGAACCCGACGATCGCCGCCAACCCGCCGATCATGATGGATCGGCCCGGGATCCCAGCCGAGGTCATCGACTTTCCCGGGACCAGGTACTTGAGCACCTGGCCCAAGCCGATGATCAGCAGCGAGACCGCCACCGCAGACCAAGCTCCGACCCCGCCGGTGAGGATCGCCCACGAAACCAGCGCCACCACCGCCAGCACGGTGCCCGGCAGGACCGGCACCACGATGCCGGCAGCCGCAACGAGCAGTGTCAACCCGACGAGGACGTTGACAATGACGTCGTTCACTCAGTGAGCAGCTTCACGTCTTCGGCGACGGCCCTTGGGCTGATGCGAGCCGAGGCTGTCCTCAAGCCGTCCTCATGGACGCGCAAGTGGTGGGCGCAGAACAGCAACTGGGCGCCAGACACGAACGTTGCACGAGCAACGGCGCGCGCCCCGCACCGGTCGCAGCGGTCAGCGGCCGTCAGCGCGACCTCTGCCTCAAGCGTCAACATGTCAACC
>JBAVKY010000066.1:0-4907 GCA_049688555.1 Propionicimonas sp. | reverse complement strand
GGGTGAAGCCGTTGCGCAGCCCGGCCAGCACGGCCGGCCAGGCCAGCGGAAACTCGATGTCGGTGAGCAGGCGCAGCGAACCGGCGCCGTCGATGCGGGCGGCCTTCAACACGTCGCCGTCGACGTGGCGCAGCCCGAGCACGCTGGAGACCAGGATCGGGAAGAACACCATCAGCGAGCAGAGCACGACCACGGGCCACCAGCCGTACCCGATCCACAGCACCAGCAGCGGTGCCAGCGCGATCGCCGGGATGGCCTGGGTGGCGCCGAGGAAGGGCTGCACCGCAGCCCGGAACCAGCCCAACCGATGGATCGCCACCGCCAGCGGCAGGGCGACCACAGTGCCCACCAGGCACCCACCCAGCGCCTCGGCGAGAGTGACGCCCAGGTAGGGCAGCAGCGAACCGCTGGCCAGATCGGCGACCAGTCGGGCAGCCACCTGCCCGGGGCTCGGCAGCAGGTACGACGGGATCGAACCGAGGTTGGTGGTGAGGGCCCAGCCGAGCAGCAGGACGGCGGCCAGCACCACGGGCGCAACCACCTCGGTGCCGCGCCACGGCTGTCGCTGTCTCATCCTCATCCTCCGGTCCGCGCGTGGACCGGGGCAGGGTGCGGGAAGGCGAGGCTCATGGGTCGACGCGCACGCCGACCGAGCCCGTGCTGCCTCCCCTCCGGACTTTCACCGTCGGTCCTGGAGTTCCACCAGGTCAACCGTCCTCAGATTGCGAGGCCGGGTCGCGGACTGTAACCGCCGGTTCGGAATTACACCGACCCCGGAGCACGTTTCCCTTGCAGTCTAGTACCGCAGGGAGCATCGGGGGCGTTGCGTTCACTGGCCAAGCGACAACCCCTCATGCATCAGACTGGGGGGACGCACCGTCGCCGGCCCGAGCAGCCAGGAAAGGACCCCAGGAATGCGGATCGCCATCCCGTCTGAGATCAAGAACCATGAGTATCGTGTCGCGATCACCCCCGTGGGGGTGGCCGAACTGGTCGGCCACGGCCATCAGGTGTTCATCGAGGCCGGGGCGGGCGTCGGTTCGTCCATCAGCGATGAGGAGTACGTCGTCCAGGGGGCGACGATCCTGCCCGACGCCGACGCCACGTGGGCAGCCGGCGAGATGGTGATGAAGGTGAAGGAGCCGGTGGCCGAGGAGTACCACCGGCTGCGCGACGACCTGCTGCTGTTCACCTACCTGCACCTGGCCGCCGACCGTCCCGGGATGGACGCGCTGCTGGCCGCAGGCACCACCGCGGTGGCGTACGAGACCGTCCAACTCCCCTCGGGGCTGCTCCCACTGCTCTACCCGATGTCCGAGGTGGCGGGCTGCCTGGCACCCCAGGTCGGCGCCCACGCGATGATGAAAGGGCAGGGTGGTCGGGGCGTGCTGATGGGCTGCGTCGGCGGTGTCGCCAACGCGAAGGTCGTCGTGCTCGGCGGTGGCGTGGCGGGCCAGAACGCGGCGAATGTCGCGCTGGGCATGGGGGCGGACGTGACGATCCTCGACACCGACCTCGACAAGCTGCGCCTCAGCTTCTGGCGCTATGACAACCGGGTGCACCAGATCGTGTCCTCGCGATTGAGCATCCGGGAGCAGGTGCTGACCGCCGACATGGTGATCGGGACGGTGCTGATCCCTGGCGCGAAGGCCCCCAAGCTGGTCACCAACGAGATGGTGGCCCAGATGAAGCCGGGTTCGGTGCTGGTCGACGTGGCGATCGACCAGGGCGGCTGCTTCGCGGATTCCCACGCGACCACGCATGACGATCCGACGTTCATGGTTCACCAGTCGGTCTTCTACTGCGTGGCGAACATGCCGGGCGCGGTCCCGAACACCTCGACCTGGGCGCTGACGAACGCCACGCTCCCCTACGCCGTGCACCTTGCCGACAAGGGCTGGAAGCGAGCCATGAAGGAGGACCGGGCGCTGGCCCTCGGCCTCAACACCACCGCCGGCCAGATCACGTGCGCCGGTGTCGCCGACGCCTTCGGCCTGGCGTGCACCCCGCTGGACAGCGTCCTCGACTAGCGCCAGCGCGGTGGTGGGGGTTCGGCTGCGAGAGAACCCCCGCGCTACCCCGCGAAGGGGTCCGCTATCCCGACGTAGACGGTCTCCAGGTACTCCTCGATGCCCTCGGCGCTGCCTTCGCGCCCAAGCCCGGACTGCTTGACGCCGCCGAACGGGGCCGCCGGGTTGGAAATCACCCCGGCGTTGACCGCCAGCATGCCGGTCTCGATGCGCTCGCTCAGCCGCAAGGCGCGGGCCAGATTCTCGGTGAAGACGTAGGAGATCAGGCCGAACGGAGTGCCGTTGGCGAGCGCCACCGCCTCGTCTTCGCTGGCGAAGGTGCTGATCGGAGCGACCGGGCCGAAGATCTCCTCGGTCATCACCCGGGCATCGGTGGGCACGTCGGCCAGCACCGTCGGCTCGTAGAACCAGCCCGGACGATCAATTGCCGCTCCCCCGGTCATCACGCGGGCGCCCGCGGCTTGGGCGTCGGTGACCAGTCCGGCGATGCGCGCCAGCGCGGTGGCGTCGATCACCGGCCCGAGCTGGCTGTCCGGTTCGACCCCTGGGCCGACCCGCATCTCGCCGATCCGCTCGGCGAGCCGCGCCGTGAACTCCTCGGCGATCCCCGCTTGGACGTAGATCCGGTTCGCCGAGGTGCACGCCTGGCCACCGTTGCGGAGCTTGGCGTTGAAGGCACCGGTGACAGCGGCCTCGACGTCGGCGTCGTCGAACACCACGAAGGGGGCATTCCCGCCGAGCTCCATCGACGTCCGCAGGACGCCGTTCGCGGCCTGCCTCAGCAGCGTCCGTCCGACTTCGGTGGAACCGGTGAACGAGAGCTTCCGCAGCCGCGGGTCATCGAACAACGGCGCCGTGACCGGACCGGAACGGGTGGTGGGGATGACATTGATGACCCCATCAGGCACCCCAACCTCCTGCATCACCCGCGCGAAGAGCAGCGTGGTGAGCGGCGTCAACGCGGCCGGCTTGATCACCACGGTGCAGCCCGCGGCCAGCGCCGGCGCCGACTTGCGGGTGGCCATCGCCAGCGGGAAGTTCCACGGGGTGATCAGCAGGCAGGGCCCGACGGGTCGCTTGGTGACCAGCATGCGCTGGGCCCCGTCCGGGGCAGCCGAATAGCGACCGTAGATCCGGACTGATTCCTCTGAGAACCAGCGCAGGAATTCCGCACCGTAGGCGACCTCCCCACGAGCCTCGGCCAGCGGCTTGCCCATCTCGAGGGTCATCAGCAGCGCGAAGTCATCGGCCCGGGCCATGATCGCCTCAAAGCCGCGGCGCAACAGCTCGCCACGCTCGCGTGGTGCCGTACGCCGCCACGACTCGGCAGCGGCGGCAGCCGCATCGAGGGCAGCCATGGCGTCCTGGTTGGTGGCGTCGGCCACCTGGGCGAGTTCGGTGCCGGTTGCCGGGTCGTCCACGGCGAAGCGCTGGCCGGCACTGCCGGGCTGCCAGCGTCCGTTGATGAACAAGTCGGTGGGGACACCCGCGGGCAGTGCAGTCACGATCCGCTCCTTCGCGTCATGATTCAGTTCATCGATCGTAGTTCCGCCAGGAGGCATGCCGTGACCCCCGCCACCCTCGTCCGCCGGGTTCGCCTCGTCGACCTGATCGGCACCGCCTCCGGCACCGACGAGACGGACGTTCGCATCGCCGGCGGGGTGATCACGGAGGTTGCCCCGCGGCTGCGGCCCAGACCCGAAGAGCAGGTCGTCCACGGGGAAGGACGCTGGGCGCTGCCGGGCTTGTGGGACGCCCACGTGCACCTCGGCCAATGGGCGCTGGGACGCTCCCGGGTGGACGTTTCCAGCGCCCGAAGCGCGGCCGAGGCGGCAACGCTGCTGGCCGCGGCACTGGCGCGGCCGGGAGCCCCGGAGTTGTTGGTCGGCGTCGGCTTCCGCTCCCCCACCTGGCGCGAGCAGCCCAGCGTGGCGGCGCTCGACCGAGCCACTGGTACGCGTCCGGTCGTGCTGATCAGCGGCGACTGTCACAACGGCTGGCTGAACTCGGCCGCCTTGGCCCGCTTCGGCCTCACGCCTCGTGCGGGAGTCCTGCTCGAAGCGGAGTGGTTCGCCGCGATGGCTGGGGTGGTGGCGGCCGAACTGGCCCAGGCCGGCCCGGGGATCTATGCCGCCGCCCAGCGCGAAGCCGCGAACCGCGGCGTGGTCGGCGTGATCGACTACGAGTTCGAGCCCGGGTTCCGTCGCTGGCCGGAACGTTTCGCCACAGCAGGGGTGGTGCGCGTGCAGACCTCGGTCTACCCCGAAGACCTAGCCGACGCCATCGCGATGGGGGTGCGCAGCGGCGATGTGCTGGCCAGCCGCGACGGCGTGGCGATGCTCACCATGGGACCGCTCAAGATCATCTCCGACGGTTCCCTCAACACCCGGACGGCGCGCTGCGTCGAGGCGTACCCCAACAGTGAGGGTCTGGTCGACCCGCACGGCGTGCAGAACTACGACGCGCAGGGGTTGGCGGCACTGCTCGCCGAAGCGCGAGCGCACGGGATCACTGCAGCCGTCCACGCGATCGGCGACGCGGCTGTCTCGACCGCCCTGGACGCGTTCGCTGCCACCAAGGCGACCGGTTCGCTCGAACACGCTCAGTTGATCGCCACCGGGGACCTGACCAGGATCGCCAGGCTGGGGCTGACCGCGAGCGTCCAGCCGGCGCACCTGCTCGACGACCGTGACGTGACCCACCGGCTGTGGGCCGACCGCGCGGACCGCTGCTTCCCACTGGCCTCGCTCGTCGCTGCCGGGGTGTCGCTGGCCTTGGGCTCCGACGCTCCCGTGGCCCCGCTCGACCCCTGGCTGGCGATCGCTGCAGCCGTCCATCGCGGCGACCCGGACGACGTGTCGTGGAACCCATCGGAAG
>JBAVKY010000065.1:0-4794 GCA_049688555.1 Propionicimonas sp. | reverse complement strand
GGTTCTCGCTGCCCGCCATCGGGCTGGACGTGTTCACTGCCGGCGACCTCTCCGGTCAACGGGACACCGACAAGTCGGCCCGCAAGTTGCCGGCCCGACGCAAGAACCAAATCGATCCGCTTGAGCTCTCCTCCGGCGACCCGGTGGTCCACGAGCAGCACGGCGTCGGTCGGTATGTCGAGATGGTCCGGCGGACGGTCGCCGGCGCCACCCGGGAGTACCTGGTCATCGAGTACGCGGCCAGCAAGCGCGGCCAACCGGCCGATCGCCTCTACGTTCCGATGGACCAACTGCACCTCGTCACCCGCTATGTGGGTGGCGAGAACCCCACCTTGGACCGGATGGGCGGTGCCGACTGGGCCAAACGCACGTCCCGCGCCCGCAAGGCCGTCCGCCAGATCGCCGCAGAACTGATCAAGCTGTACGCGGCCAGGAAGGCTTCGCGCGGCTACGCCTTCGCCCCCGACACCGTCTGGCAGCGGGAACTCGAGGACGGCTTCGCCTACGTCGAAACCCCCGACCAGTTGTCGGCGATCACCGAGGTCAAGGCCGACATGGAGCAGGTGATCCCGATGGACCGCCTCATCTGCGGCGACGTCGGCTACGGCAAAACCGAGATCGCCGTCCGGGCCGCCTTCAAGGCCGTCATGGACGGCAAGCAGGTGGCCGTCCTCGTGCCGACAACGCTCCTCGTGCAGCAGCACCACGCCACCTTCGCCGACCGCTACGCCGGTTTCCCGGTGACCGTCGCCGCGCTGAGCCGATTCCAGTCCCCGGCAGAGAAGAAGAAGGTCGTCGAAGGCTTGGCTGACGGCACCGTGGACGTGGTCGTCGGCACCCACCGGCTACTCTCCGACGAGGTGGCGTTCAAAGACCTTGGTCTGGTGATCATCGACGAGGAGCAGCGCTTCGGCGTCGAGCACAAGGAGTCCTTGAAGAAGCTGCGCCTCAACGTCGACGTGCTGGCGATGAGCGCCACGCCGATCCCTCGGACGCTGGAGATGGCCATCACCGGGATCCGTGAAATGAGCGTCATCGCCACACCGCCCGAGGAACGCCATCCCGTCCTCACCTTCGCGGGGGCCTACGACGAGTTGCAGGTGCGGGCCGCGATCCGCCGCGAACTCGCCCGCGAAGGGCAGGTGTTCTATATCCACAACCGGGTTGCCTCGATCGAGAAGACCGCCAAGAAGTTGGCTGACCTCGTGCCGGAGGCCACGGTGGCAGTCGCGCATGGCCAGATGAACGAGCACACCCTCGAGAACGTGATGGTCGATTTCTGGGAGCGGCGATCCGACGTCCTGGTGTGCACCACCATCATCGAGGCCGGCCTGGACATCGCGACCGCCAACACCTTGCTGATCGAACGCGCCGACCTGCTCGGGCTCTCGCAGTTGCATCAGTTGCGGGGACGGGTGGGCCGCAGCCGGGAACGTGGCTACGCCTACTTCCTCTATCCGCCGGAGAAGCCCCTCACCGAAACCGCCCACGACCGGCTGGCCACCATGGCCGCCCACACCGATCTCGGTGCGGGCATGGCGATCGCCATGAAGGATCTGGAGATCCGTGGCGCGGGCAACCTGTTGGGCGGCGAGCAGTCCGGGCACATCGCCGAAGTCGGCTTCGACCTGTACATCCGACTCGTTGGCGAAGCAGTGGCCGACTTCCGCGGCGAGGCGACCGAACCTGAACCCGACATGAAGATCGAGTTGCCGATCGATGCGCACCTACCCTCCGACTACATCGAGAGCGAACGGTTGCGGCTGGAGATGTACAAGCGGCTCGCGCAGGTGGCCTCGGCGGCCGACTTGGCCGCCGTCCGCGACGAGTTGCTCGATCGCTACGGCGAACTGCCCCCACCGGTCGAGGCATTGCTGGCGGTGGCCGCCTTCCGGATCGAGGCCAAGCGGCGTGGCGTACACGAGGTGGTCGCTCAGGGCACCCACATCCGGTTCGCCCCGGCCGACCTGCCCGATTCGGCTCAGGTCCGGCTTTCCCGGATCTATCCGGGTGCCCAGGTTCGCAAGGCGTCTGGCTTCGTTCTGGTGCCGCGCCCCATGACCCGTCCGATCGGCGGGCAGCCGATCAACGACGCACCGTTGCTCGCCTGGGCCTCGCAGGTGCTCACCGACGTCTTCGGGGGCGGCGCCACCCGATAGGATCGCAGCGTCACTGCGAGGCAGGAGTATCGGGATGTTGAAGGCTGCGCGAGCGATCATCGCCATGGTTGTTGGGCTGCTGGTGCTCAGTGGGTGCGCCGCGGCGAATCCCACCACGGCCGCCAGCGTCAACGGAGTCGTGATCACCGACGCGCACGTGGAGGCCATCGCGCAGGCCCTGGCCGAGTTCAACCAGGAGGCCAACGGGGCCGGCGGTTACCGGCTCAGTTCAGCCGGAGTGCTGATCTCCAATGAGCTGGGACGCCAGGTCGCCGCACAGAAGGGCGTCGTGATCGCCGACGCCGATCGGCAGGCAGTGATCGCCAGCCAACAGGAACTTGCTGCGATGGCCCAGATTCCCGCGCTGACCCAGCTCATCCATGACTACGCCGCCTACTACCTCACCCGGACGAAGGTCGGCGAAACCGATTACTTTGCAGCAGTGGCAGGCTTTGACGTGGTGGTCAACCCCAGGTTCGGCACCTGGAACCAGACTCTCGGCACGCTGACTGGCGAGTCCGGCTCGCTCTCCAGCCCGGCGCCGGCGGCAACGACGAAGGCCTGATCGGCGTGCCGGAGACCTACCCGGAGGTCGTCCGTCTGATTCGGGTGATGCATGCCCTGCGGGCTGGATGCCCCTGGGACGCCGAGCAGACCCACCGCTCGCTGGTGCACTATCTCGTCGAAGAGACCTGCGAGGCCATCGAGGCCATCGAGACCGGCGACGATGCCGACCTGCTGGAAGAACTCGGTGACCTGCTGTTGCAGGTGCTGTTCCATGCCGAGATCGCGGCCGAAGTGGGACGGTTCGACATCGAGACGGTGGCGTCCCGCATCGCCGACAAGCTCGTGATGCGGCACCCCTATGTCTTCGGCGACGCCGTCGTGCCCACCGACCTGGTGAGTTCCTGGGAACGGCGCAAGGCCGTCGAGAAGGGACGCAGCTCGGCGCTCGACGGGATCGCCGAGCGGATGTCGGCTCTCGCCAGAGCCCACAAGGTCATCGCCAGGGCGCGCAGCCATGGCCACCAGCCGGACGCGCTGGGCGTCCCGGTCACCGCGATGGATCCCGACCTGGTGGGACGCGAGATCGTCCGGCTCGTGGCGATCGCCGAGGCGCTCGGGATTGACCCAGAGCAGGAGACCCGGCAGGCGCTGCGCGAGGTCGAAGAGCGACTCCGTGACATCGAATCGGCAGCAGCCGGGCAAGTTGCCCGCACCCATGCCACTGAAGGGGATGCCCGCTAGGGTTAGCCGTGGTATCACCCACGTCTGAAAGGCATGAACAGTGGCACTTATTGATTCCGTAGACGCGCGTCAGATCCTCGACTCGCGCGGCAATCCCACCATCGAGGTCCAGGTCGAGCTCGATGACGGCTCCCAGGGCCTTGCGGCTGTCCCCTCCGGTGCCTCCACGGGGGCCTTCGAGGCCGCGGAACTGCGTGACGGCGACGCCGCGCACTACGGCGGCAAGGGTGTCCTGAAGGCGGTCGAAAACGTCATCGAGCAACTCGCTCCCGAGGTTCTCGGTATGGACGCGTCCTTCCAGCGCACCCTCGACCAGGCCATGATCGAGCTCGATGGCACCGACAACAAATCCGCCCTGGGCGCCAACGCGATCCTGGGCGTGTCCCTGGCCGTCGCGCACGCCGCCGCCGAGTCGGCCGGCCTCCCCCTGTACCGCTACCTGGGCGGCCCGACGGCGAACCTGCTGCCCGTCCCGATGATGAACATCCTCAACGGTGGCTCGCATGCCGACTCCAACGTCGACATCCAGGAGTTCATGATCGCCCCGATCGGTGCCGGTTCCTTCTACGAGGCAGTCGAGATGGGTGCTGGCGTCTACCACGCCCTCAAGGCAGTGCTCAAGGCCCGCGGGCTGGCCACCGGTCTGGGTGACGAGGGTGGCTTCGCTCCCAGCCTCGGCAGCAACGCCGAGGCTCTTGACCTGATCATCGAGGCGATCAACAACGCCGGCTTCACCCCGGGCAAGGACGTCGCGCTCGCGCTCGACGTGGCCGCGTCCGAGTTCTACAACGAGGACGGGACGTACTCCTTCGAGGGCGGTAAGAAGACCGCCGCCGAAATGAGCGCCTACTACGCCGAGTTGGTCGCCAAGTACCCGCTGGTCTCCATCGAGGACCCGCTGAACGAAGACGACTGGGACGGTTGGAAGGCCATCACCGACTCCCTCGGTGACAAGGTGCAGTTGGTCGGCGACGACCTGTTCGTCACCAACGTCACTCGGCTGCAGCGCGGCATCGAGACCGGCACTGCCAACTCGCTGCTGGTCAAGGTCAACCAGATCGGCACCCTCACCGAGACGATCGACGCGGTGACCATGGCCCACCGCGCCGGCTACACCACGATGATGAGTCACCGTTCCGGCGAGACCGAGGACACCACCATCGCCGACCTGGCCGTCGCCCTTGGCTGTGGCCAGATCAAGTCCGGTGCCCCCGCCCGTACCGAGCGGGTTGCCAAGTACAACCAGCTGCTGCGCATCGAGGAGGATCTCGACGACGCCGCGCGCTACGCCGGAGCGTCCGCCTTCCCGCGGTTCAAGGGCTGAACCACTTATCCTTGACCCGATGAAGGTCAAGGATCATGGCTCGCGGCACGCGTAGTCCACAGG
>JBAVKY010000064.1:0-8121 GCA_049688555.1 Propionicimonas sp. | reverse complement strand
CCCCCGGTCACCCCACCGACGACCGCACCGCCGACGACCGCACCGCCGACGGAAACGACTCCCACGGAATCCTCCACCCCGTAGGGAACCTTACGAGGACCTGATCGCCAGCAACGGCGTGAGCCCGGCCGCCCGCGCCGGTGCGCCGCGGTCCCCACACACCACGAGCCAGTTGGCGAGCATCTGGTAGCCGCCTTCGGTCAGCACCGACTCCGGATGGAACTGCACGCTCTCGACGGGCAGGGTGCGATGCCGCACCGCCATGATCACCCCGGAATCGGTCCAGGCGGACACTTCCAGCTCGTCGGGGACGGTCTGGGGATCCAGCGCCAAGGAGTGGTAACGGGTTGCCGTGATGGCTGGCGGCAGGCCCGCGAAGACGCCCCGTCCGTCGTGATGGACGATCGAGGTCTTGCCGTGCAGCAACTCGGGGGCACGGCCCACCACCCCGCCGTAGGCCACGCCGATCGCCTGCAGGCCGAGGCAGACCCCGAAGATCGGCAGCTCTCCGGCGTGACGCCGGACCAGGTCGACGCACACCCCGGCCGCTTCAGGAGTTCCCGGTCCGGGTGACAGCAGGACGCCGTCGAATCCGGCGGTCCAGTCCGGGGCGTCGAAACGCGGATCGTCGTTGCGCCAGACCTCGACGTCCGCCCCGATCTGGGCCAGGTACTGAACCAGGTTGTAGACGAAGGAGTCGTAGTTGTCGACGACCAGGATGCGGGCCATGCGCCCATTCTGGCTCATCGCGGGGGTCGGGCGAATTGGGTGTCCAGGCTGCCGGTGAGGGCGGGCAGGGTCAGGTCATCCCTGCGTTCCTGCCCATAGCCAAGCCCATAGGCGGTTACGTACTGGCGGTAGGTGGCCAGGTAGCTCGACCGTGCCAGCGCGGTCTCGAGACGTGACTGGTCGCCGATCGCGGCGATGACGTACGGCGGAGCGTACGGCACGCCGTGCAGCACCACGGAGTTCCCGACGCACTTGATGCCGGTGCGGTTCGTGACCCGCTGGCCCTGGATCGCCATCGCCTCCGCCCCGCCGGCCCACAACGCGTTGACCACCGCTTGGATGTCCTGCTGGTGGACGATCAGCAGCTCGTCCGCGACCCCGGCCGGCTTGACGCTCAGCGGCGCGTCTTTGAGGGTGACGACGACCGCGGGACCGTGAACTGCCGTGAAGCCGGTCAGGCGCGCGAGCTGATCGAGTTCGGTTCCGGTGATGGTGTCTTGTGAGGTGCTGCCCGAGAGCTGATCGACCTCGTTGCGCAGCGTGGCCACCTGTTCGGCCAGTTGCGCGTTCCGCCTGGCCTCGGACTGCAGCAGGCTGACCAGGTCGGTCTGGCGGGTCGGACGCAGATCGGTGCCGTTGGCGGCCATTGCTCCGGTCGTGATCAGCAGCCCGGCGGCAACCCAGGTGAGCCCGCTCAACACCCGTCCGCGCTTTGGGACGAGACTGCGGCTGCCCCGCGCGCGGTTGACCGCCCGCTTGGCCCGCGTCCATCGGCTCACCACAGCGCAACCCTACGTCAGGGGCACCAGCGCGACGGGGTATCCTTGGCGCGATCAGACGACAGCCCATGGCGAGGAGTGGACGGGTGCCCGAATCGAAGTCCCGCAAGGCCGCGACCGAGAAGCAGAAGCAGGCGGCCAAGGACGCACGGGCGCAGGAGCGCGCCGACAACAAGCGGCTTGTCGCGAGCCCGGGCAGCCGGCAGTGGGTGGTACCGGCGTTCATCACCATCGGTCTCCTCGGCGTGATGTGGCTGGTGGTCTACTACATCACCGCGTCACTGGCGATCACGATCCCGTTGATGACCGACCTGGGCGGCTGGAACGTGCTGATCGGGATGGGCGGCATGGCGGCGGCTTTCGCGCTGGCCACGCTCTGGAAGTAATACCGGGCTTCGCCGGGCTCAACCGAGCGGCTTGAGCAACGGGAAGAGGATCGTTTCGCGGATCCCTGCCCCGGTCAGCAACATCATCAGGCGGTCCACGCCGAGCCCCATGCCACCCATGGGCGGGGCGCCGAACTCTAGGGCGGCGAGGAAGTCCTCGTCCAACTGCATGGCCTCGAGATCCCCCGCTGCCGCCTTCACGGACTGGGCCACCAGACGCTCGCGCTGAATGACCGGGTCCACCAACTCGGAGAATCCGGTGCCGCGTTCGACACCTCCAATGATGAGGTCCCAGGCCTCGATCAGGTTCGGGTCGCCGCGATGCTGCCTCGCAAGGGGCTGGGCGATCGGGGGGTAGTCGCAGACGAAGGTCGGCTGAAGCAGCGTGGGCTCCACGACCTCGCCGAACACTGTCATCACCAGCTTCTGCGCCCCCCACGCTGGGTCGAACTCGATGCCGCGGGCAGCGGCGATCGCCTGCAGCCGCGAGGCCTGCGTGTTGGGGGTGATAGCTTCGCCCAGCGCAGCGGACAGGGTCGGGTACACCGGTTTCCAGGGCCAGTCGCCGTCCAGGTCGATCTCACCGGCTGGGGTGTCGATCACCCGCGAGCCGAGCGCGTCGGCCGCGTTCTGGATCAGCCGTTGGGTCATCAGCGCGATCGAGGTCTGGTCGCCCCAAGCCTGGTAGGCCTCCAGCATGGTGAACTCCGCCGAGTGGGACGAGTCGATGCCCTCGTTGCGGAAGATGCGTCCCATTTCGTAGACCCGGTCGGCCCCGCCGACCATCGCCCGCTTCAGGTGGAGTTCGAGCGCGATCCGCAGCGTCATCGGAATGTCGAAGGCGTTCAGGTGGGTTCGGAACGGACGGGCGGACGCCCCGCCATGGATGAGTTGCAGCACCGGGGTCTCGAGCTCGAGGTACCCCTCGCCGTGCAGGGTCTCCCGGATACTGCGGGTGACCGTGGCCCGAGTCCGCACCATGTCGCGGGCCTCGGGACGGGCCACCAGGTCGGCGTAACGCTGCCGCACCCGGGTTTCTTCACCGAGTTCCTTGTGCAAGGTCGGCAACGGACGCAGCGCCTTGCCTGCCAGGACCCAGGCGCCGGCCAGCACCGACAACTCGCCGCGCTTGGAGGAAATCACCCGGCCGGTCACCGCGACGAAGTCTCCGAGGTCGACGTCGGCCTTCCACGCCGCGAGGGAATCGGCACCCACCTCGGCGAGCGAGATCATCACCTGCAGCCGGGCACCGGATTCGTCGAGGGTGAAACCGTCCTGCAGCGTGGCGAAGCAGAGCTTGCCGGTGTTGCGGATGAAGACCACCCGGCCGGACACGCTGACGACCTCGTCGGTCTCTTCCCCGGCGGTCAAGGAGCCCCAGGCGGCATGGACCTGGGCCGCACTGTGGGTGCGGGGAACGCTGATCGGGTAGGGCGCGACGCCTTCCGCCAGCAGGCGGGCGCGCTTGTCGTGGCGCACCTGTTCCTGCTCGCTCAAGGACGGATGGGCAGCGGTCGGCTCGGTCACCGGACAAGGGTAGCGATTGTTCCCGGGCGGGTCGGACGCCCGCCGGCCGGCGGGGCAGCCCCCCGGTTCGCGGCCGACATCCCCTCCGCCCCACGAATTCCTCCGTGCTGCCCAGCGGGGCGCGTCAGTCGGCTGGGATCACCGGAAGGTTCCCGGCGACCCGGGTGGGCAGCGCGAAGACCAGCGCGAAGGCGACCACGGCGAAGCCGACACTGACTGCCATCGCGTTGGCCGCGGCGTCGGTGAAGGCCTGCGGCACTTCGGCGGGCCCGCCGATCACCAACGTCCCGAAGAACACCGAGCCGATGACCGCGATGCCGCTGGCCGACCCCATCCGCTGCATGGTGCCGATCACCCCGGAGGCGGCCCCCGCCTCGGCGCGATCCACGGTGGCGACGATGAACTGGGTGTTCGGCGCAATGAAGAGCCCCGACCCGAGCCCGGCGACCAGCAACGGCACCAGGAGTTCCCAGTTGGTCAGCGACGAGGCCGGGACGAATCGCAGCACCGCCCACACCGATGCCAGTCCGAGCGCCACCATGCCCACGCCGATCACCAGGACCGTGCGGCCGAGTCGGTGGGCGAGATGATCGCTGCGGGAGGAGCCGACGATGCTGCCGAGCGCGAATGGGATCGAGACGAAGCCGGATTCCAGGGCGGAGTGGCCCAGACCGGCCTGCCACAGGATCGAGATGGTGAAGAAGATGCCGGTGAAGGCGGCGAAATAGACCAGCGCCAGCACCACTCCCCCGGTGAAGGCCGGGTGGCTGAACAGGTGCGGGGGGACCAACGGCGTCGTCCGTCCGATTCGCGCTTGGCGAACTTCCCAGCGGGCGAACGCCACCAACAACAGCACTGCCGCAGCCAGCGAGAACCACGTCCACAGCGGCCAACCCAGCTGCTGACCCTCGATCAGGGGTACCAAAAGTGCCACGAGGGACCCTGCCAGCAGGACGAAGCCAAAGGCGTCGGTTCCCTTCGCGTCGGCGCCATCGGCCCCCCTCGGCAACAGCAACAGCGCTGCGACGACTCCCACGACACCGAACGGCAGGTTGACGAAGAAGATCGACCGCCACCCGTCGGCCGCCCCGAGCCACTCGATGAGCAGCCCGCCGACCAGTGGGCCCAGCGCTGAGGAGAATCCGATGGCCGCACCCATCACGGCAAAGGCCTTCCCACGGGGACGGCCCACGAAGGTGAGCTGGATGAGCGCGGTCACCGCCGGGAAGAAGAGGCCCGCTGCCAGGCCCTGGACGATGCGGGCGACGATGAGTTGCTCGCCACTGCTGGAAAGACCGCACAGCAGGCTGGCCACGGTGAAGCCCGCCAGGCCGACGGTGAAGGTCCACTTGTGACCCCACCGATCTCCCATCCGTCCGGCGGGGATCAGGATCAGACCGTAAGCCAGTGCATAGCCGGAGATGATCCACGACAACGTCGCCTCGTCGGCGTGGATGCTGGTGCGAATGGTCGGCAGCGCGACGTTGACGATGGTCGTGTCCAGCATGCCCATCACGACGCCCAGGATCAGGACGGCCAGCGCGAGCCAGGACCGTCTGGTCGGGGCCGCGGGGGCGTATGGCGGCGCCTGGAGCGACGTCATGGGTTGTCCTTCCGTCGTGCCAGCGGGTCAGGACGATGTCCGGAACCGCGGCGAAGATCTCGTCGTGCCAGTCCAACACCGCCGACAGCCTGTGGATTCCAGCCTGAGCCGGAGTTCTGATTTGTTGAGTGAGCACTCACTCATTACAGTATGGCCGGTGAGTAGAGCCACCCCGATGGCGCCGGACGAGCGCCGCCAGGCGATCATCGACGCCACCCGTCCGCTGTTGTTGCAGCAGGGCCCCGACATCAGCACCCGTGAGATCGCCCGGGCCGCCGGGGTGGCCGAAGGCACCATCTTTCGGGCGTTCGAGACCAAGCAGGACCTGATCCACGCCACGATCGAGGCTGCCCTTCGACCTGACGCGGCGCTTGCGGAGCTGTCCGCCCTTCCGGCGAACCAGGACCTGGCCGAACGCGTGAGCGACATCCTGGACGTGCTCCGCGGCGAGATCAGCCGGACCCGCTCGGTGTTCCAACACTTCACGCGTCCGACCGTGCCTCTCCACCTGCCTGCCAGCACTCGCTCCTGCCCTCCCATCAACCCGCACGAGAGCAAGCTGCGGCTTGCCGAGGCGGCTGCCGCAGCGCTGGATCCCTATGCGGGCCAGCTGGCGGTACCGACGCTGATCGCCGCGCAGATCCTTTCCGCGCTGGCGTTCGCCACCAGCCTCGGCCTCACCGACGACAACCCGATCAATCAGTCCAGCGCACTGGCCGATGTCCTACTGCACGGCATCGCCAAAGGAGATTCATGATCCGCCTCCTGGCGAAGTACCTTCGCCCCTATCGTCGGCAACTCAGCTGGGTCGTGCTGCTGCAGCTGATCCAGTCCGTGGCCTCACTGTTCCTGCCCAGCATCAACGCCCTGATCATCGACAACGGCGTCGCCACGGGCGACACCGGCTACATCTGGCGGATGGGGGCGTTGATGCTCGGCATCTCCGTCATTCAGATCCTCGCCCAGTTGGGCGCCACGTGGTTCGGCGCCCAAGCCGCCATGGGGTTCGGACGCGACCTGCGCCTGGCGATCTTTGACCGGGCACTGTCGTTCTCGTCGCGCGAGATGAACGGCTTCGGGGCCCCGACGCTGATCACGCGCAACACCAACGACGTGCAACAGCTGCAGATGCTGGTGCTGATGACGGCGATCATGATCGTGAGCGCGCCGCTCACCATGGTCGGCGGCGTGTTCATGGCCCTGCGCGAAGACGTCGGGTTGAGCTGGCTGATCCTGGTGGCGGTGATCGTGCTGGGCACCATCATCGGTGGCCTCATCGCCCAGATGACGCCGCTGTTCAAGGCCCAGCAGACGCGCATCGACACCCTCAACCGGGTGCTGCGTGAGCAGATCTCTGGCCTGCGGGTGATCCGGGCCTTCGTCCGCGAACCCACCGAAGCCGTGCGTTTCGATGTCGCCAACCACGACCTCGCCGACACCGCCACGGCGGTCGGCCGCCGCAGGATGACCCTCTTCCCCTCCGTGATGCTGGTGATGAACCTTTCCAGCGTCGCGGTGATCTGGTTCGGAGGGTTTCGGGTCGCGGAGGGCTACCTGCAGGTCGGTCAGCTGACCGCCTACCTGTCCTACCTGATGCAGATCCTGATGAGCGTGATGATGTCGACGATGATGCTGATGATCGCCCCCCGCGCGGCGGTCTCAGCTGGACGCATCAATGAGGTGCTCGACACCGAGTCGTCCGTGGTGCCGCCGGCGGTGCCCGTCACGGCGGTGCGCCGCCACGCAGAAGCCGCCTTCGACGCGGTCAGCTTCGCCTACCCCGGCGCGGAGGCACCGGTGCTGTCGGACATCAGCTTCACCGTCCGTCGTGGCGAGACCACCGCGATCATCGGCTCCACCGGCGCTGGGAAGACCACCCTGGTGAACCTGATCCCCCGCCTGTTCGACGCCTCGTCCGGGACGGTCAGCGTGGACGGTGTGGACGTGCGTGAGCTGGATCCGGATCTGCTGTGGAGCCGGATCGGCCTGGTGCCGCAACGCCCCTACCTGTTCAGCGGCACCGTGGCGTCCAATCTGCGCCTGGGTAACCCCGACTCGAGCGACGAGGAGCTCTGGCAGGCGCTCGAGGTGGCCCAAGCCAAGGATTTCGTGGCCAAGATGGCGGACGGACTGGAATCGGCGATCAGTCAGGGCGGCACCAATGTGTCCGGCGGACAGCGGCAACGCATCGCCATCGCGCGCGCGCTGGTGCGGCGACCCGAGCTCTACCTCTTCGACGACTCCTTCTCGGCACTCGACGTGGCCACCGACGCCGCGCTACGGGCGGCACTGGCGGCGGAGACCTCCGACGCCGCCGTGGTCATCGTCGCCCAGCGGGTGTCCACGATCCGCAACGCCGAGCAGATCATCGTCCTCGATGACGGACGGGTCGAAGGTATCGGCACCCATGACGAACTGCTGGTGAGCTGCCCGACCTATCTAGAAATCGTGGAGAGCCAATTCAAGGCAGAGGAGCTGGCGGCATGAGTGCACCGCCGAACACCCAGGCCAAGACCCCGATCAAGGCCAACGAGCGCCCCAAGTACGCCCCGCCACAGCGCAGCGGAGGCCCGATGGGCCACGGCACCGGCACCGGCGAGAAGGCGGTGTCGTTCGGTCCCTCCCTGAGGCGGCTGCTCGGCCACTTGCGTCCGGAACGAATGCTGATCGTGGGCGTGATGGCGATGGTGGTGGTGGCCACCGGACTGATGGCGATCGGCCCGGCGATCCTTGGCCAGGCGACGAACTTGATCTTCGACGCCCACGTGGTCAACCAGACACCGATCGACTTCACGGCGGTCGGCGAGGTGCTGCTGATCGCCCTGGTGGCCTACGTGATCGCGGGTGCGTTCTCGTGGGGCTCCGGCTGGATCATCAACGGCATCGTCCAGCGCTCGGTCTACCGGATGCGCGCCGAGGTGAGTGACAAGATCGCGCGGTTGCCGTTGAAGTACTTCGACAGCCAGCCTCGCGGCGAGTTGCTCAGCCGGGTCACGAACGACGTGGACAACGTGTCGCAGTCGCTGCAGCAGACGCTGTCGCAGGTGCTCACCAACATCTTCATGCTGCTCGGCGTGCTGGTGATGATGTTCGTGCT
>JBAVKY010000063.1:0-1501 GCA_049688555.1 Propionicimonas sp. | reverse complement strand
GCGATCGACGTGCCCCTGATCGCCAGCTTGAACGGCAGTTCGCTCGGGTCGTGGGTTGAGTTCGCCCGCAGCCTGCAGGACGCGGGTGCCGCGGCGATCGAGTGCAACATCTACTTCGTCCCCGGTGACCTCACCCTCAGTGGTGCGGTGGTCGAGCAGCGCCACGTCGACATCGTCGCGGCGGTCAAGCAGGCCGTCAGCATCCCGGTGGCGGTCAAGTTGTCGCCGCACTTCTCGTCCATCGGCCACCTGGCGGGCCAGTTGGTGCAGGCGGGGGCCGACGGACTGGTGATGTTCAACCGGTTCCTGCAGCCCGACGTCAGCATCGAGCCGATCGCGGTGGTACCGGGGGTGACGCTCTCGCACCGGGCCGACTCACTGGTGCCGCGAACCTGGATCGCCGCCCTGCGCAATCACCTGGACGCCTCGCTGGCGGCCACCTCGGGGGTCGAGGACTACACCGACGTGGTGCGCTACCTGCTGGCCGGCGCGGACGTGGTGATGACGACGTCGGCGTTGGTGCGCCACGGCGCGGACTACTCCCAGCGGTTGCTGACGGGCCTTGAAGCGTGGATGGCCCGGACCGGCCACGACTCGGTCGGCTCGTTCAGGGGCATGCTCGCCGTCCCGACCGAGGCAGAGTCGAACGCCTATCAGCGGGTCGGCTACGTGACTGCTCTGGAGAAGGCCAAGTCCCTGTACGGATCCCTGATCTGACCCCGCACGTGCTGGCGGCGGCGGTGTGCGCGCCACCTTGGCCGCCAGCTAGAGTGGTGCGTTGTTCCCTCGGGCAAGGAAAGGCCCTTAGATCATCAGCGACGACATTGCTCGACATGCCCCGGCCACCGACGATCCCGCCGGCGACCTGCCAGTTGCTCCCGTAGCTCCCGACCGGCAACCACCGCGTCGGACCCTCACCATCGCCGAATTCACCGACAACTACGGCCCCGCCCACAGCGGCCTGCTGTACGCCGTCCAGTTTCTCGAGGAGCAGGTGCTCGCCGCCGGACACCGAATGCTGCTGGTGGCCCCGGTCGCGGACGGCCCGAATCCCATGGTGGGGCACCCCCGACGACGCGAGATCCGGCTTCCGTCCGTCCCGATTCCGGGGACGCAGATCCGGCTCTCGATGGGCCAGGACTTCGACTACCGGCTCGCCCAGATGGTGGCCAACCCGCCGGACGTGATCCACGTTCACGGGATGGGTCCCATCGGATTGCTCGGAATGTGGGTGGCGGAGCGAACCGGCAAGCCGCTCATCATCACCTGGCACACCGATCTGGAGGCGTACGCCGAGCACTACTGGCATGTCGTGCCGTTCCTCAACGCGGCCTACAAGGTCTACGAACTGCACATGGCCGAGAGCACCTTCGCTCAGCTGAAGAAGCTGCGGCTGAAGCGGCCGCGCCGTGGCGGCGCCCAGATGGAACTGATGGAGCTCGCGGTCAAGATGCTGACCGACGCCGACCTGGTCACCACGCCATCGGACAAAACCGGCAAG
>JBAVKY010000062.1:0-5512 GCA_049688555.1 Propionicimonas sp. | reverse complement strand
GCGCGGCGTGGTCCTTGTCGTTCTGGTCGGCGTAGGCAACGGCGAAGTCGGCAACGGCCTGGTCGAAGGTGTCCTGCTTGCTCAGGTAGGACGCGATGGCCACGCGCTCGCCGGAGCGGGCATGGCCTCGGGCCAGGGTCCACCCGCAGATTCGGGCGTAGACAGCCATTCCGCCGGGGACGGAGCCCTCCAACTCGGCAGACGCCTTCCAGTCCCGCAGTTGGCGGAGGTAGTAGTCGCGGTCGACGCCGTCGATGCCGTTCGTTCGTTGCCAGCCCAGGAAGATGTCGCTAGCTGCCTGGAGCAGGCGCTGACCAGCGACGACGCGCTCGCCATGGTTGGCGTACTCGCTGACCCCGAGGTACGGCTCAAGGACCGACGACTGCGCCTCCTTGGCCTGCAGGAACAGCGGATCGCCGGAGTCAAGGCCCTCGAACAACAGGATCCACGCCCTGGTTCCGACACTGCCGACACCTACCACCTTTCGGGCCAGGTGCACGAAGCGGTACTGGTCAAACAGGCACTGGCGGTCTGACGCAAGGCTGGCACGATATGCGGCAAGCAACTCACCCATGTGCTCGAACAAGGCCCTGGCGGCCTCTGCGGAGAAGACCTCCTCGACCGGCACGATCAACGGAGGTACGGACGCGATCCTTGATTGCCCGTCCACAACCTCGGTGAGCCTGCTGAAGGCGTGCAGACTGTCGCGCGTCGGCGCCTTCGCCAGAAGCGACTCGGCTTTGCGCAACCGTCCGGGGGTGGTGTTTCCGCGAAGCTCGGCCAAGACCTGCTCCGCGTCCAGACGGGCATACCACACCGCCTGGTTCGGCATCGCCGCGAATCGGCGCATCGCCTCCCGGTAGGCGCGAACCGCCCCAAGCACGATCGTTCGGGTCTCGCTCCGGCGGAACGACTGGCTGCGGGCGGCGATCTCCAAGCTGGCCGCCAGCCGCTTGACGTCCCACTCGAACGGCCCGGGCAGGGTTTCGTCGAGATCGTTCAAGTCGAACACGAGGTTGCGCTCAGGTGTGGCGTAGAAACCGAAGTTGCCCACGTGCGCGTCGCCACACAGCTGAACCCGGAGCCCCGAGTTGGGCGTCGACGCCAGGTCGCCAGCCATCAGGAGCGCGCCACCACGATAGAAGGCGAAGGGCGAGGTCGACATGCGCCCGTACCTGATCGGCAGCAACTCGGCCACGCGATCAGCTCCCTGGCGCTCCAGCAATTGCACCGGATCCAACCGAAGCGACGTCGGGTCGAAGATCGCCTGATCCTCGAGCGGCACAGTGACCCTCGCCCGCAGGCCCCTCGCGCGACGCTCCGCGAACGTGGCCGATGGCGCCACCGTTTCCTTGCGCCGACGTGCGGGTGCCACTGGATCGACGCTGCTTGCTCGCCCTTTCACCATGCCATCCTCGTTTCACCATCGTCGTCGTTGCGGACGGGAACAGCGTGCCGCGCCTATGCCCCCTGACCCGCGGCGCGACACACATGCGAACTCGACCGCGCATCCCGACGTCGACCCGTATCCATTGTGGCCGAGTCGCCGTTCTCGCGGATCACCCCGCCGGGGTGATGCCCGGTTCTGCGAAGTTGGGAATCGTGGAGCCATGTCACTCGGCGCGTGGTTGGTGCTGCTTTTCGTGGGGGTACCCCTCCTCACAGCGATCATGTGGGCCGTGGCCCGAGAATCGATCGTCCGGGTGCCGATGGGTTCGCTGGGACTGCTGGTGGTGCAGGGCAAGTCAACCAACCGATCACTGGTGCCCGGGATTCATTGGGTTCCGGCTCTCCGCAAGCGCCAGAGTGTGAGTTACCCGGCGGTGGAACTCTCCTACCGCGCAAGCGCAGATCCTGCCGTCGGCAGCGCCGTCGAGGCGGCCGGTCCGGCGCTGAAGGTGGTGCTAGGTGACCGCGCCGAGGCTGTGGTCAGCTACACCGTCCGCTTCCGGCTGGTGCCCGATCAGCTGCGGTTGGTGCATGACCGGTTCGGGACGAGTGGCTACTGGTCGGCGGTACGGGACGACAGCGGAGCCGCCGTGGCCGCAGCATTGGCCGAGCCCGAGGTTACCTTGGATTCGCTGTATCCGGGCGAACGGGCAGCGTTGGAGTTGCTGCTGAAGGAACGTGTCGCAGCCGCTCTGGCCCACGACGGGATGGCGGTCACCGGCTTTTCTCTTGGAGGTGTTGACCTGGGCCGGGCGGGAGAGACGGTTCAGGCGACCCTCAGGACCCGGCTCGAGCTTGCCAGGGAGGAGGCGGGGGCGGCCATCCAGGAGCTACGGGTGCGTCACGACGCTGAGCTTGCCCAGTACCTGACCGAAGTCGGCGATACCGCATTGAAGTACCGCCAGACCGAGGTGTGGCGCGATCTGGCCTACCGCCCAGACACCGTTCGACTGTCCTTCCCGGTGCCATCGGTCACCGGCGTGGCTGAATCGGCTCACCTTCAGGCGGCGGAACCGGCGTCGACCGGCGGGCCGGACGGCGCCCCGTGACTAGGCAGCCGATCAGTCGCTCCCTGGACCGGTTCCTGGAGGTGCTTGCCGTCCTCCTGCTTGGCATTGCCACGGTGGGCACCGCTTGGTGCGCACTCCAATCGCAGCTGTGGAGCGGCGAATCGGATCGGATCTCCAACGTGGCCGCGACAGAGCATGCTGAGGCGAACCGTCTGTACGGATTGGCAACCCAGACGATCGCCTACGACGCCACAACGGTCGCCAGCTACGCGCTGGCTGTCGCGTCAGACCAGACCAGCCTCCAGGAGTTCTACCGAACCTCGCTCGTGCGCAGGGGATTCCTTGACCACCTCAACTCCTGGGAGGCGCAGATCAAGGCTGGCAGCGCCCCGGAAAACCTGCTGGACAACAAGGCCTACCTCGATCAGGTGTTGGGCCCGTTCCGGACCGTCCAGGATCAAGCTGACTCCGACGCCAGGGCTGGCGAGGACGCCGGACGTGTGGGGGACCTGTACACGCTGGCGACCGTGCTGCTGGCGGCGTCATTGTTCTTCGCCGGCGTCACCGCATCCTTCCGTTCGCCCAGCCTCAGGGTCGCACTACTGACAGCCTGCCTCGTGACCATTGTCATCTCCGCCGCCCGGCTGGCAGACCTGCCGATCGCGCCGGCAACCTGGGGGATGCTGGTCTCAGGGTGACCTGAGCTTTCACGCCGCGGTGGGAAGACCGCGCACCCGCCTACTGCTGCCAACCGGGCGGGGTCGCGCCATACTGTGGCCATGACCGAGAGCCAGGGTGGGTCTCCCTCCGCAGTCGAGTTGGACGAGGATTTTCGCAGGGTCGCGGCTGCCGCGGTGGCGGCTGCTGCTATCGGCTGGTGGCCGGCGTTCACCTTCGGCGTGTACGGAGTGATCTTCTTCGAGCAGCGCATCTCGCTCTGGGCGATCTCGACGACGACTTTCTTCGTCCTGGGATTAGTGAGGGGGGTCCGGGTGTGGCGACGTCCCGCGGTCATGTCGCTGCTGCTGCCATCGCTCTGGCTGCTCTTCTCCTGGCTGCTCCCGGCGGGCGGCCTGTCACCGGCCAGCGACGCGCTCTTCTGGTTCGGTGTCATCCTCACGGTAATCGGCATGCCCACCTTTGCCGCGTTCATGGTCCGACTGTTGATTCCCGAGGCAGACAGAATGCGTGGACGGGAGGCGTTGACCGCCATCGGTGTGGTCGTCCTGATCATGCTGGCGGCCTACTTCCTCGGCACCCAGCATGCCCGGATACTCACGTGCGCGGACTTCACCATCAGCGGCAACTTCGCCCCCCAGGGCTGCTCACCAGGCGCGGTACCGACGTCCGCCGAGCGTTGACGCGAAGGTGGAGCCAGCCGGACCTGCTGGTGGGGCGGGCGGGGCTCGAACCCGCGACCCAGGGATTATGAGTCGGTCCATACAGGCCATGACTAGGACATATTGCAGGCCTATTGCACGAAGTGCGCTTATCCAACGATCTCGGCGGGCATTTCTGCCTCTTTGGCTCGATACCCGCAGGGGTATCTGTGACCAAGGAGTCGCGGCCTCACCTGCCCAGCGGCACGATCATACTGCATATGACTACGGGAAACTGAGGGCAGTCGAGCCCTTGAAGCCCGGGCCTCAGGCCTGGCCACGGAGCGACGTTCGGTGATCACCGGGCGAGCCTCGACCCAGGGATTCAGGTCGGAGAATCTGACGGTCTGACAAAACGTCCCTGGGTTCACGGCGCACGACAAGGTAAGACGCTGACGACTGCACCGTCGTGCAACTATTCTCGTGCAGAATCCCTTGGTCAAACGCACGGGTGGGGGTCACCGGCATACCCCGGGGGTCTGGCGGGTGGACCAAGCGCTGACCCGGCGTCCACTCGCATCCCTCGCCTCCGCATTCCTGAGGTCCTGGAAAGCAGTCGGGGCACCGCCATCAGGGCCTGCCGGGGGGCGCCGGCGCGCGCCACGAGCTGCAGTGTCGGATCCGCCGTCTATCGTGATGGTGATGAGCGCGATCACGCCCTACGAGGCATCCCAGAACTTCGGTGAGGTCTTCACCAGACGCTGGGTCGTGGACGCGCTGCTCGACCTGACTGGCTACACCGCCGATCGCGACCTCGGCTCACTGACAGCCGTCGAGCCCTCCGCAGGCTCCGGCGCGTTCCTGGTGCCCATGGTCGAACGGTTGATCGCCAGCGCGAAGAGGCATGGCCGCGGCATTCGCGCGCTCGATGGCTCGATCCGTGCCTGGGAATTGCAGTCCGCCAACGTTCACGCGCTGCGCTCGACGGTCCGACAACTCCTGATCGACGCCGGCGCCTCGGATCTGGACGCGCACCAACTCGCTCACGAGTGGATCATCGAGGGCGATTTCCTTTTGCCGGATGGCGACGACCTGCTGACCGCAGATGTCCCGCCAGTGGAGGCCGACGTGGTGGTCGGAAACCCGCCCTACGTCCGGTTCGACGACCTGGGCGAGGCGCTCGCGATGGCTTATCGGCGACGGTGGTCGACGATGGCCGGGCGCGGGGACATCTACGTGGGCTTCTTCGAGCGCGGCTTGGCCATGCTCAAGCCCGGGGGGAAGCTCGGGTTCATCTGCGCAGATCGGTGGATGCGCAACGCTTACGGTGCGAAGCTTCGTGCCCTCGTCTCCGAGCGTTACGCCGTGGAGACCCTCTGGCAGATGCACGACGTCGACGCCTTCGAGGCGGCAGTGAGTGCCTACCCCGCCATCACGGTGCTGGCCAACCACCCGCAGCGCGACGTGACCGTCGTGGAGACGACCGCCGACTTCGGACCCGAATCCGCACGCAGAGCCCTCACCTTCACCGGAGGAGGGGCCCAAGAGGCCGAAGGGCTGGGATTCAAGGGCGCACGGCTCCCGAGCTGGTTCGAAGGGTCCGACTTGTGGCCGGCCGGCGGACCGGACGAGATCCGTCTACTCGAGGACCTCAACGAGCGATTCCCGACCCTGGAGCAGACCGGCGGGGACACGCGCATCAGCATCGGAGTCGCCACCGGGGCAGACAAGGCC
>JBAVKY010000061.1:0-10740 GCA_049688555.1 Propionicimonas sp. | reverse complement strand
TCACATCGCCCTCGAACAACTTGTGGACCAACTCTTGAAAGTCGGGCCAGTCACGAAGTACCAGTGCCATGGCGCACTCCTTTCTCCCGCCGGGTGACCGGCGTCACCCGGCCACCTCCTCGGCGTCGCAGGAGGCTCTGGTTCCAGAGTCCGCCGAGACGCGGACTCTGTCAATGGGCGTCGGCGCCCACCCAATCAGCGCGGAGATCGCCGTTCCTGCGCCTCTTCGCGTTCGGGAACAGCGCACGACCCGCTCCCCGGCAGTGCGGCGAGTTCGCGGGGGTGGCTACTGTGAACAGCGGCGCTCAAGGCGGCGTGCTGACGCTTGGAGGGAGTCCCCGATGGGTCCGGTGGTGCTGATCACAGGGTGTTCCTCCGGCATCGGGAGGGCCACGGCCGAGCTCCTTTCCCGGGCAGGCTACGAGGTGGTGGCGACCGCCCGACGCCCGGACGATCTGGCCGGGTTGGAGGTTGGACTCACTCTGGCTCTTGACGTGATCGCGCAGGCCTCGATCGATGCGGCCCTGGCCGCCGTCCTGGACCGGTATGGACGGATCGACGCGCTCATCAACAACGCCGGCTACGCGGCGCTCGGGACGATCGAAGAGGTTCCTGACGACGCGGTTCGGCGTCTCTACGACGTCAACGTGTTCGGCGTGCTGGCCATGATCCGGGGGGTGGCACCGCTGATGCGCGCTCAGCGGTCGGGACGCATCGTGCTGCTCAGTTCGGTCGCCGGGAAGCTGCCAACCCCCGGCAACGGAATCTACGCCTCCTCCAAGTCGGCGGTCGAGGCGCTCGGGGATGCGCTCCGCCTGGAACTCGGCCCCCACCACGTCAACGTCTCGATCATCGAGCCGGGTCCGGTGGACACCGCCTTCAACACCACCGCCAGCCGACTCTCCGACGCACGAATCAGCGACCCCACCTCGCCCTACCGGGCCCTCTATCGGCTGGTGGACCAGTTCTCGCAGACGATGCGAGATCGTCAGGCCACACCAGACGAAGTTGCCCGTGCCATCCAGCGAGCCCTGGAGGACAAACGCCCCAACGCCCGCTACGTGGTCGGTTTCTCGCTCCCCGGCCGGGTCATGTTGCGCACCCGCGACCTGCTGTGGGGACCAGTGGCAGCCCGCATGTTCGCCCATCGGCCCTGACCGCCATACGCTGGCCAGGTCAGTACAAGGTTAGAAGCCGGTCCAGGGACGCCTGCGCCGCGGCCCGAGATTCCTCGGAGAGGTCGAGGTCCTTGTGCATGTCGCCATAGCCCCCGCCCTCGGTGCGCTGGTAGCCGGCCGCTTCGAAGAAGGCCGTGTGTCGAGCGTCGAGGCGGATCAGCCGGGAGACCGTGTGACGGTTGACGATGAAGTCCGCGTCCGCCAGAGCCAGCAGCGCCCGGCCGGCACCTTGGGCCCGCAACTTCTTCCGCGTCGCGATGTAGGCGATGTAACCGCCGTCAACCTGGCGCTCTGCCGGCCGCCAGTAGTTGTCCGCCATCTGGTAGAGAATTCCGCCGCAGATGATCTGGTTGCGTGCAGCGACGATCAGGCGGCGATGGGTCCCCTCGGCGGGTTCGACGAACGCATCGAACTTCTCCTCAGGGATCTTGAAGGTCTCCAGGAAGAGGTCACGCATGGCCCTCACGTGGGGGCTACCCGGTTCGTTGGGGAGCCGCCAGAGATCGAACCCGTCGGCGTCCGCCTCGTCGGCGAAGGCGATCGGAAAGAACCTGCTGACAACCGTGTCGAAGATCTTCATCGCGCGCTAGCCCCACGTCAGACAGCGTCGCTCAGACTCGCGACCTGGCCGCGAATGAACGTGGTGGCGCGATCGTGGAGGGCATCGGTGCGTGCGTCGAGCCGTCGTCGGGCTGGGTCGGCGTCGTACCAGTCGATGATCTGGCGGGCGCCGTCGGCGAGGGAAATCTGCGGGCTCCAACCCGGGGCGATGCGTTTGATCTTGGAGTTGTCGAACAGCACCGAGTGGCACTTGTCCCCCAGGTAGCCCGGACCGCTTTCAGGGTCTATCCGGGCGATGACGTCACCGGGTACGTGAACCAGGTCAGGCTCGACCCCGGCCGCGTGGCCGATGGTCCGGTAGATGGCGTCCCAGGGCATCGCGTCCTCGCGCGTGATGTGGAACGCCTCACCGAGGACGTCTTCCCTACCGAGGAGGTGGACGAAGGCTCTGGCGAGGTCGGACGCGTGGGTGAGCGTCCACAGCGAGGTGCCGTCGCCAGGGACCATCACCGGCTTACCCGCCCGCATCCGCTCGACCACCGTCCAGCCCCCGATCGGGACTTTGGTCTGGTCGTAGGTGTGGGAGGGCCGGACGATGGTCATCGGGAAGGCATGCTCCCGGAAGGCGTGGAGGAGGGCTTCCTCGCCCGCGATCTTGTCGCGGGAATATTGCCAGAACGGGTTGCGCAGCGGGGTCGATTCGGTGATCGGCAGCCTGGTGACCGGCTTGGCGTAGGCCGAGGCGGACGAGATGAAGACGAATTGCCCCGTCCGGCCGGTGAAGGTTTCGATGTCGTCGGCCACCTGCTCAGCGGTGAACGCCACGAAGTCGATGACGCTGTCGAACGACCGGGTGCCGAGAGCCGAACGCAGCGACGCGGTGTCGCGCGCGTCGGCGATGACCACCTCGGCTCCCTGCGGCGCGGGATGGGTCGAGGACCGGCCGCGGTTGACGACCGTGACGCGCGCGCCGCGGGCGAGCGCCTCCGTCCCCACCGCATGCGAGATCGGGCCGGTTCCCCCGATGATCAGTACGTCCATGGACTCCCTTTCCTGTCATGACGCCGACGGCGATGCCTGATCGGCGAGCGACGCACGAACCGCCCCGGCCACAGTAGCCGGGGCGGTTCGGACGAATCAGCGGGCGTTGGCCGCCTTGGCGCGACAGGCCGACACGATGATGTTCGCGACGGCGTCGATATCGAGGCGGCTGGTGTTGATGACCAGGTCGTAGCGATCGTTCGCCCGAGGGTCCCAGTTGTACAGCTTGATCGACATCGCGGCTCGGACCTCGTCCTCGTGTACTTGGCGACGAGCGGCCCGCTCCAGGTCGATCCCGGCGGCAGCGGCTGCCCTGGCCACCCGGGTCTCAACCGGTCCATCCAACTTCACGTGCAGGGCCTTTGGATTGTCGGCGAGCACCACGGTGGCGTTGCGGCCCAACACCACGCCGCCGGCCGCAGTGGCATTGATCAGCGTGCGGTTGTTGTCCATCACCCGCTTGTGATCGTCGATCTGGTCGCTGGGAATCAGGATGTTGTCGAGGTGGTCGGTGTTCTCCTGGCCGAACATCTTGAAGAATCTTAGGAAGCTACCGTCCGCTTCGGCGGGCTGTGCCGCTTCGGCGGCCTCCAGCTGGGTGGAGCTGAACAGCTGGGTGAGGAAGGCGACGCCGAGGGCTTCGGCGACCTTCTGGCCGACCTGCTCGGCACCCGAGCCGTAGGTTTCGAACAGGGTGACGACCGGGCCGGTCGAGGTGATGGGGTTCTGGGTCATGTGAGTATCTCCTTGTCTCATGGCTCGGTCGTCACTGGCTCTGGGCGGCCAGGGCGATCTTGCGGGATTCGTTCTCGTCCCGGATCTCACGGAACATCTTGTCGGTGAGCGGGTACCTCCAGAAGATCAGCATCGCGATGATCGCGGCGATGGCCGGCAGCAGGCCGATGGTGAACTTGATCGCCAGGATCGCCGTCTCCGGCTGGATCGGGTTCGGGGCCAGGGCGGTGGCGGACAGGTAGCCGCCGACCGCCAGCAGCCACGCGCCGAGGGCGCCACCGAGGGACTGGGTGACCTTGCGGGTGAAGGAGAAGATCGCGTAGGTCGCACCTTCGGTCCGCTGTCCCGTCTTCCATTCGCCGTACTCGACGGTGTCCGCTTCGAGACCGAACATGACCGTGTTGATCAGGGAGGCGCCGATGCCCTTGATGGCCAGGAAGACCAGGGCCATGGCGACAGCACCGGTGGGGACGAAGAACAGGGCCACGCCGCCGACGACGGTGAAGATGCCGCAGTATTGGAAGACCGTCTTCTTGCCCAGCCGCTTGATGATGGCCGGGATCAGCGGGGTGATCAGCAGGGCGATACCGACGTTGACCAAGGTCATGTTGGCGGTCTGCGAGATGTCGCCCAGAACGTACTTGGCGTAGAAGGCGGTGGAGCCGCCGACCGCGAACAGGCCGATCAGGTAGAAGAAGCTAGCCCCGCAGAGGATGGCCAGCGGCTTGTTGTTCTTCAGGGTGGCGAAGGTCTCCTTGATGCTCACGCTGGGGGACGTGCGGACGACGGCCTCGCGGCACCACAGGAAGGTCAGGAAGTAGGCGATCGAGCCGAGCACGACGAACCCCAGGGTGGTCTGGGTGAACACGCCCTGGACGGCCTGGCGGTAGGCCAGCGCGGCGACCTCGTAAGCCGCCTTGGCGGCGGCGTCGGCATCGGGGGCCAACTTGGGAGCGGTCTTCGCGAGTGCCGAGATCTGCGGGGCCACGATGTACGTGAGCATCACACCACCGATGGCCGAGCCGAAGGCGCGGGCGGCGACCAGTTTGGAGCGCTCGTTCACCGACTGGGTCATCGCCGAGGCAAGCGAGCCGTAGGGGATGTTGATCAGCGAGTAGAACAGGCCAAGGACGGCGTAGGCGAGGTAGATGTAGAGCAGCCGGCCGGTGGCGTCGAGGTTCCACTCGAAGAGGCCGAGCCACTTGATCCCGGGTGCGGGGACGTTGAAGTTGAGGAAGCTGAGGAACAGCACCGGCACGGCGAACCACAGGATGAAGGGCCGGAACTTGCCCCAGCGGGTCATCGTCTTGTCGACCATCCGGCCGGCGAACAGGTCGGTGAAGGCGTCCCAGAGACGCACCACCAGGAACATGGTGCCGACGGCGGCGGCGGCGATGCCGGCCACATCGGTGAGGTAGTACAGCAGGAACGCGGTACCCATGGAGAACGCCAGGTTCATGGCGAAGTCGCCCAGGCCGTAGCCGATCACCGCGGTCGCGGGCTGCTTGCCCACCGCTCCTTGGTGCTGCAGTGGTGTTTCGGTCGTCGTCATCGAAGATCCTTCTGTCGGGGCACGGGATGTGCGGGGGTTCACTTGAATGTATGGCGCTGACGGATCGACCCCGCAGCCGTTGCCATCTGTTTCCACGCACCGGGGCGGCCATGCCCGGGCGGCGCTCGGGGCGCGCCGGGCGACACTAGGCTCGGCGCCATGTGGAAGTCTGGGATAGCCTCCTCCGTGCCCCTGTTCGCCTGGATCGACGCCCGCAACGGGGTCGCCGGAGACATGCTCCTGGGAGCCCTGGTGGACGCGGGCGCACCACTGGAGAGGATTCGGGACGCCGTCGAGGCGGTGATGCCTGCCACGGTGGAGCTGCACGCGACCGAGGTGCTGCGCGCGGGGATGCGCGCCTGCAAGGTGGACGTGACCGTCTTGGCCGACGACCTGCCGCACCGGAACTGGACGACGATCCGAGCGATGCTGGAGTCGGCGCCGTTGGAGCCACTGGTCCGGACGAAGGCCCAGGCGGTGTTCGAGTCGCTCGCCGCCGCGGAGGCGCGGGCGCACGGGATCGACATCGAGCGGGTGCATTTCCACGAGGTGGGCGCCTGGGATTCGATCGCCGACATCGTCGGGGTGTGCGCGGGCTTGGCGGCGTTGGGGGTGGAGCGGCTCCTGGCCGGCACGGTGGCGGTGGGCTCGGGCACGATCGCGACGGCGCACGGGCAGATCCCGGTGCCGGTTCCTGCCGTGCTGGAGTTGTCCCGCGGCTGGGACGTGGTGAGCGGTGGCGAGGGGGAACTGGCGACCCCCACGGGCATGGCGCTGCTGGCGGCACTGGCCGCCCCGGCGCCGGGCCTGCCACGGTGCACCATCCGCTCGATCGGGATCGGCGCCGGGACCCGGGACGACGCCGGGCGGCCCAACGTCGTTCGGGTGGTTGTCGGCGAGGCAGGACCCGCCGACAGCGGCCAGGAGCGGGCCGCGGTGGTGCTGGAGGCGAACGTGGACGACCTGGACCCCCGGGTGTGGCCCGAGGTGCTGGACGCGTTACTGGTGGCCGGCGCGGACGATGCCTGGTTGGCCCCGATCCTCATGAAGAAGGGACGCCCGGCGCACACGCTTCAGGTGCTTGTCGGCGTCGAGCGGGCGTCCGCCGTCCGGCGGGTGATCTTCGACCAGGTGCCGACCCTCGGCGTCCGGGAACACCCGGTGACCAAGCACACCCTGGACAGGCTGTGGTACCCAGTGACGGTCGGGGGCACCCAGGTGCGGATCAAGGTCGGACACACCGACGGGCGACTGGTCACCGCCACCCCGGAATTCGTGGACGTCGCCGCCGCCGCGGAGGCGTCCGGGCGTCCGGTGCGCGGGGTGTTGGCGGAAGCGATCACGGCTGCGGGAATCGCCGGCTTGGTCGTCGGGGAACCCCTCCCCGAGGGTTCGTCAGGCCATGAAACAGGAGCGCCACGGTAGCCGGGGCAGTCGCCGCGAGTTCACGGACGACCACACCCGATCCAGCGACCGTGGCACTCCCCTGCAATCGGGTGAGGCACTCACCCGTAGCGCTCAGTACCCGAGGCTGCGGATGTGGGCCATCGAGTCGGCCAGGCAGTCATAGGCGTCCCGGCCGTACAGGTCGTCCTGTTCGACCATGAGGTACTCCGCTCCGCTGGCCACAGCTTGCGGAATGATGGCGCCGAAGTCGAGGGTGCCCTGGCCGACCTCGGCGAACTGGACATTCCCGGTGAACGCCTGGTAGAAACCCGCGAGGTCACCGGCCTGGAGCAACTCCAGCGCGGACGGCGGCAGGGTCGTCACCCGGTAGTCCTTGAGGTGGACCAGTTCGACCATGCCGGAGAACTCGCGCAGCACGTCAACCGGGTTCTTCCCGCCGCGCTGGACCCAGTGCACGTCGATCTCGAAGTGCAGCGTGGGTGAAACCCGCCGGACGATGTCGAACAGGGTCTCCCCGTCATGCTTGGCGAAGTCGACATGGTGGTTGTGGTACGCCAGCGTGATTCCTTCGGCAGCGAGCCGCTGCGCGGCCGCCTCTGCTTCTTCGGCGAACCGGATCACCGCATCCTTGGAAACCATCGCCTCGAACGGCATCATCCCGATCCGGGTGAAGCGGCAGTCCAGGCGCCGACAGTCCTCGACGATCTTGGCGAAGTCGGTATCCAAGGCGTCCCCGGTGGCGACGGGGCCCTTTTTCAACGCCACGGACAGCGCCGCCACCTGAAGGCCGAGCTCCAGCCGTCCGCGTTCAAGGTCGGCGACGTTCGCCGCGTCCACGGGGATCTGGGACACCTCGACGGCCTCGTAGCCCATGCCCGCCAACCGTTGCAGCACACCGAACATGCCCGCTTCGGCCACTTTGTCCCGGACCATCATCAGTTGCACGCCAACCCGAGCCATGATCAGTTCCCCTCTCGGACGGCGAACTTGCCTTCCGCGGCGATCCGGCGATTCAGTTCCTTGAGGTAAGCCGCCTCGTCGAAGTCTTCGATGGAGACCTCCTGGCCGGTCCAGCCCGAGAGGTGGATGGCGTTCGCGAGTCTCACGCCATGGATGCCGTCGCCGACGGGCGCGATCAGCGGGGTGCCGTGGAGGATGTTGGCCGAGAAGTTCTCGATCACGGTGGGATGCTGCTCGCTCCACACCGATTCGTAGGTGGTCGTCGTGGTGGTCATCAGCTCGGAGAGGTCAGCGCCCCCGGTGAAGATGCGCATCACATCAGCCATGTCCATGGACTTGCTGAGTTCTTGCTCCGGGGCGCTGAGCCTGGTGATGGTGACCTTCTTGGAGCCCTCGACGACGATCTTGCCCTCGTCGAGCAGGATCTCCAGACGATCGGTGCCCGGCAGGTCGTGGGTGCAGGTGATGAACGTGCCGGTCGCGCCGCCGCCGAAGTCCACGACCGCGGTGACCTCGTCCTCGACGGCGATGTCGCGTTGGAAGCCGAAGGCGAGCTTGGCGAAGACCGCTTTCGGCACGCCACAGATCCACTGCCACAGGTCCAGCTGATGCGGTGCCTGGTTGACCAGGACGCCGCCGCCTTCGCCGCCCCAGGTGGCACGCCAGTCGCTCTGGTCGTAGTAGCCCTGCGGCCGCCACCAGGTAGTGATGATCCAGTTGGTGTGCCGAAGGTTGCCGAGCGTGCCGCCGGCCACGAGGTCGCGCAGATCCTGGTACAGCTTGTTGGTGCGCTGGTTGAACATGATCGCGGTGGTCAGCTCGGGGTGGGCCGCGGCCAGGTCGAGCAGTTTCTTGACTTGCCCGGTGTAGACGCCGGCCGGCTTCTCCACGAGCACGTGGACGCCGCGTTCCAGAGCGGCGATGGCCATCTCCGGGTGGAGGTAGTGGGGCACGGTGGTGACGACCGCGTCGACGTCACCGCTGGCCAGCATCGCGAGGTAGTCGGTGTAGAACGGCACTGAGTAGCCCTCGGCCACCGTTCGTTTGGCTTCGTCGGTGTCGCAGATGGCACCCAGCACGGTGTTGCCGACCTTGCCCTCAGCGAGGAAGCCCGCGTAGTAGCCGCCTTGGGCTCCTAGCCCGATGATTCCGAGGCGGATCTTCTGGTCTGCCATGGTGGTGGTCCTTCGTTCGACGTCGTTGGGAATGATTCACGGTAGGCCGCCTTCGGGGACGCGCCACCGTTGTTGCCATTCGTTGTCACCGCCGCTTGCCGGACGGTCCGGGGGGCGTGCTCCAATGGTGGGGCAGGCGTCGAGCGCCTGATCTTGTGAACTGCGAAGGTGCTGATTTCTATGTGGACGTTGTCCGGTTTCGCCGATGAGATTTCTCCCGACCTGGACGAGCAGGTGGCCCTGGTCACCGAACTCGGACTGAGGTACATCGAGCTGCGCTCAGCTTGGGACGTGAACATTCTCGACCTCGACGCCGACCAGCTGCGTCGGGTCAGGGACACCCTCGACGCCGCGGGCCTCGGCGTTTCCAGCATCGGCTCGCCGATCGGCAAGATTGCCATCACCGACGACAACACCCCGCACCTGGCCCGGATGCGTCACGCCGCCGACGTGGCGAGATTCTTCGGAGCGCCCTTCATTCGGATGTTCTCCTACTTCATGCCCGAGGGGGCCGAGGTCGACGACTACCGCGACGAAGTGATCTCCCGGCTCCGCGACCTCGCCACCATCGCTGAAGCGGCCGGGGTCACCCTGATCCACGAGAACGAGAAGGAGATCTTCGGTGACATCCCCCGGCGCTGCCTCGACATCGTCGAGTCCGTCAACAGCCCGGCCCTCAAGCTGACCTGGGACAACGCGAACTTCGTCCAGTGCGGCGTCCGGCCCTTCACCGAGGGCTACGCCATGCTCTCCCCGCACGTCGCCTACCTCCAGGTGAAGGACGCGCTGCTGGCCGATGGCACCGTGGTTCCGGCAGGTGAGGGCGACGGCCAGTTCCGGGAGACGATGCGCGCCTTCGCCGCGGACGGGTTCGACGGCTTCGTGTCGCTGGAACCGCACCTCGGCTACGGTCACTCCCTCGGCGGGTTCTCCGGGCCGGAGAACTGGCGGCGTGCCCACGCAGCGCTCACCACCATCCTCACCGAGGAAGGGATCGCCTTCTCATGAGCAGGACGACCACCGCGGCCGTCGTCGGGATCGGCGACATCTCGGCACTTCACCTGGCCGCCATCGCGGCGAACCCGGGAATCGAGCTGGTCGGGGTTTGCGACGTCGACCCCGAGCGCGCAGAACGGGCTGGACGCAGTTTCGGCGTGCCGGCCTTCACCGATCATCGTGACCTGCTGGCGCGGGTCGCCCCCCAGGTGGTTCACGTCACCACCCCCCACGACCAGCACGTCCCGGTCGCCCTGGACGTCCTCGCTGCCGGTGCGCACCTGCTCACCGAGAAGCCGGTCGGGCACACCGTCGAGGCAGGCCTTCGGCTGGCCGAGCGGGCTGCTGCGGCCACGGGCAAGGTCGGGGTCGTGTTCCAGAACCGCTACAACCCGACCTCGGTCGCGATGCAGGAGGTGCTCGCCTCGGGCGCGCTGGGGCCGATCGTCGGCGCCCGGGCAGCAGTGTGGTGGTTCCGGCCGGCCGCCTATTATCAGGCCGCCCCTTGGCGGGGACGCTGGGCGACCGCCGGCGGCGGAGTCATGATCAACCAGGCGATCCACACCCTCGACCTGCTGTTGTGGTTTCTGGGCGCTCCGACCTCGATTCGCGGACGCGCCGCGACGCTGGCCCTGGGCGAGGTGATCGAAGTGGAGGACACCGCGACCATCGTGATCGACCACGACACCGGCGTCCGCTCGACCTTCTTCGCCACGAACACCCATCACACCAACTCCGATGTCGAGCTCGAGATCACCGGTCAGGACGGGGTCCTGCGGCTGGCCGGCGGCGAAGTTTCGCTGTCTGACTCCTCGGGGACGGCCATGATCGCCACCGACACCCAAGCCGGCGGCGAGCGTTCCTACTGGGGCAAGGGCCATTCGCTGCTCATCGACGACTTCTACGCTCGCCTCGACGACCCGGAGCCCTTCTGGATCGGCCCGGCCGACGGGCTTGCGCCACTGCGCGTGCTGCGCGAGGTCTACGCCCAGAGCGGCATCCTGCCGAGCGGGAGCGCCCTGTAGCGGTAGGCCCCGGCGTGCGGGGTCAAACCCGGCGCGGTGACGTGCAGCGTCAGCCTCTGTGCGGCGGCGTGCGGGGTCAGCCCTGCGCCGCGATCTGAGCCGCCAGGTGC